>CAXFFS010000001.1:0-46124 GCA_964002385.1 uncultured Gammaproteobacteria bacterium
GAAGCTACCACTTCCGAAACATTTATTTCTGAACTGTGTCTAGATAACCTGTATCCTCCAGTAGGTCCCCTGGCAGCCTCTACAATGCCTGCTTTTCTTAAGTTTCTAAATAATTGTTCCAGGTAAGAAATGGGCATATCTTGTCTAACTGCTATCTTAGAAAGTGAAGTGAATTCTTTACCTGATTGGTGCAGAGAAAGGTCAAGTAAAGCTGTAACAGCATACTTACCTTTGGTTGTTAGTCTCATAATCTCGCTATTCTATAATCCCGACTAAATTTGTCAAGATTTACTAATATGTACCTTTTAATATAATTTTGAGGTTTTGTAAAGAGAAAAAATTAGGTAATTTTTGTAAAAAAAAGCTTTAAATATGTGTTTTTTTATGTACCATACAGAAAATTAAGGTACAGCTTTACTAACGGAAGATTAAAAATTAACCAGTATGGATACTAGATACCTATTTAAAAGACATAACACTTGGTGGGTTAAAATTGCTGTTCCTAGAACCTTACGTAACCAATTAGGATACGATCTAAGGCAATCCTTAAAAACTCATGATCTTGAAGAAGCTCAAGACTTAAGATGGTCTGTCATTGAGTCCTTAAAGGAAAAAATAGAGTTAACAAAGCAAATACCCCTAGAAGATCATAAAATTGAAGAAGCAAGTACTGCTGTAGAAACTTTTATGCCCATTACTGATGCCAATAACCCTCAGTATTACCATAAAATAGTAGATTGCCAGTACGCTTGCCCTTCTCACACTCCGGTTCCTGAATATATAAGACAAATCTCTCAAGGAAACTACACAGAAGCTTATATGATCAATTGGGAATCTAATGTTTTTCCGGGCATTCTAGGAAGGACTTGTGATAGACCATGCGAACCGGCTTGTAGAAGAACTAGAACTCATGAAAAACCAGTAGCAATCTGTCGACTCAAAAGAGTTACTTATGACTATAAGGAAGATATAACTCATCTTTTACCAGAAGTTCCAGAAGAAAAAACTGGTAAAAAACTTGCCCTTATCGGAGCAGGTCCAGCTTCACTTACCGTAGCAAGAGATCTTCTTGTCCTAGGTCATGAGTGCGTAATATTAGAAAAAGACCATAAAGCAGGCGGACTTATGAGAACTAATATACCTGCATTTAGATTGCCTGTTGAAGTTTTAGACGATGAAGTAGACCAAATTATCAATATGGGTATTGAAATGAAATTCAATTCAGAAATAGCAAGCATGAAATCGTTACTTGAGGAGGATTTTGATGCCATATTTGTAGGAACAGGCGCTCCTAGAGGAAAAGACCTTAATATTGAAGGTAGGCAAGACGCAGCAAAAAATATACATATTGGTATAGATTGGTTAACAAGTATTGCTTTTGAACATACTGACTCTGTAGGGAAAAAGGTAATAGTACTCGGGGGAGGAAATACTGCTATGGATTGTTGCAGATCCTCTCTACGTTTAGGAGCCGAGGAAGTTAAAGTTGTTGTAAGAAGTCCTTTTGATCAGATGAAAGCTTCCGAATGGGAAATAGAAGAAGCTATGGAAGAAAATATTCCTATATTTGAAAATCATGTACCTAAAAAGTTTCTATTAAACGAAGGGAAGCTGGTAGGCATGGAGTTTGAAAAGGTAGATGCCGTTTTTGATGAAAACGGTAAAAGATCATTGGTTCCTACGGGCGAAGACCCTGTGATTTTTGAATGTGACGATGTCCTGGTTGCAATTGGACAGGATAATGCTTTCGATTGGATTGAAAGAGATATAGGAATTGAATTTGGTGAATGGGATATGCCTGTTATTGATAAGGTTACATTCCAATCAACTCATCCTAAAATTTTCTTTGGTGGAGATGCTGCCTGGGGGCCTGAAAATATTATATGGGCTGCAGCCCATGGCCATCAAGCTGCTATCTCTATTGATAAATTTTTTAATGATCTTGATCTCTACGAAAGACCTGAACCAACTACTAACCTTGTTACTCAAAAAATGGGTGTTCACGAATGGTCATATGATAACGACATTTCACAAGCAAAAAGATTTCTAGTACCTCATGCAGACCAATCCATATCCTTAAAAGACTTAAAGGTTGAGGTTGAACTAGGTTTTGACGACAAAATGGCTTTTGAAGAAGCCCAAAGATGCCTCAATTGTGACGTACAAACTGTATTTACTGAAGACCTGTGCATTGAATGTGATGCCTGTGAAGACATTTGCCCAACAGATTGTATAAATTTTATAGATAATTCTAATGAGGAAGACTTAAGGAACAACTTGAGAGTCCCAGCCTTAAATCTGGATCAAGATTTGCTTGTGTCAGACAAACTAATACAGACTCAGAGAGTGATGGTAAAAGATGAAGATGTGTGCCTGCACTGCGGACTTTGTGCTGAAAGGTGCCCTACTGGGGCATGGGATATGCAAACTTATCTTTATGAGGAAGCTAAGGTTTATTAATGACCAAGATAGTAAGCATTAATGAGTTTGTAATAAAGTTTGCAAATGTGAATGGCTCTGGATCTGCAAGTGCAAACCAGATGTTTGCTAAAGGAATTTTTAGATCCGGTGTACCCGTGAGTCCTAAAAATATTTTTCCCTCAAACATTCAAGGACTTCCTACTTGGTTTGAAGTAAGAATTAGTGAAAAAGGATATCTAGGCAGAACGGAGGGAGTAGATATAGCTGTAGCTATGAATCCTCAATCATATAACGAAGATCTTAGAGAAATAAATTCTGGGGGTTATTTAATTTATGACTCTTCTTGGAAAAGGGACTTTAAAAGAACAGACATAAATATCATTGAAATTCCTCTCACAAAACTTTGTGTTGAAGAATTTACTAACCCCAAAACAAGGCTTTTATTTAAAAATATTGTCTATGTAGGAGCACTTTCTTACCTTTTGGGAATGGACAAGGAAATCTATGAAACTCTAATTGCTGAACAATTTAAGGGTAAAGAAAAACTGATAGCCCCAAATATAAAGGCACTTAATATTGGTTACGATTATGCTTCAGGAAATCTGAAAGGAAATTGTGAAATTAAAGTCAACAAATCAGAAAAAACAAAAGGAATGATTTTAACAAGTGGCAATGATGCCTCTGGACTTGGCTGTGTTTATGGTGGAGCAACTGTATGTTCTTGGTATCCAATAACACCATCAACCTCTTTAGCTGAAGCTTTTACTGATTATAGTGAGAAGCTAAGAATAGAAGAGAACACAAACAAAAATAAATATGCCATTATTCAAGCTGAAGATGAATTAGCAGCTATTGGTATGGCTATAGGTGCCAATTGGAATGGAGCAAGGGCTTTCACAGCAACAAGCGGACCTGGTATATCCCTTATGAGCGAGTTCTTGGGTTTGGCCTATTTTGCTGAAGTTCCTTTGGTTGTTTTTGATATACAAAGAGGTGGGCCTTCTACTGGAATGCCTACTCGGACTCAACAATCAGATGTTTTGTCTTGTGCTTATGCATCTCATGGTGATACCAAACATGTTTTATTGATCCCCTCAGACCCCAAAGAATGTTTTGAATTTGCAGCAGAGGCTTTTGACCTAGCAGATAGAATCCAGACACCAGTTATTGTTCTCTCTGACTTAGATTTGGGAATGAATGACTGGTCTTGCCCGGAATTTGAATGGGATGACTCAAAAACCTATGACAAAGGAAAAGTTCTTCATGCTAAAGATTTAGAAGAAATTGAGAAATTTGGAAGGTATTTAGATGTAGATGGAGATGGCATACCCTATAGAACCTATCCAGGTGCTCATTCAGAGAAAGGAGCATATTTTACTAGAGGAACATCCCATGATGAATATGCTAGATATACTGAAGATGGAGTAGTGAATGCAAGAAACTTATCTCGTCTACTCAAAAAATATCAAACCGCATCTGACCTGGTTCCAAGTCCTATTTTTAACCAAGAAACAAATTCAAGTCCTACTGGGGTTATTTACTTTGGAAGCACAGAAGCTTCAATGCAAGAAGCCCTGGATAAACTCCATGAAGAAGGAATAGTTCTCGATGCAATGAGAATAAGAGCTTTCCCTTTCAACCTAGAAGTTTGGGAATTCATTGAAGACCACGATTTACTGTTTATAGTAGAGCAAAACAGGGATGGTCAAATGAGAACTCTGTTTATGGCAGAAGGAGGTATCATCCCAGATAAGTTAGTTTCTATCTTGTGTTTTGATGGTCAACCTATAACTGCAGACTTTATCTCAAACAAAATTAGCTCTCATATAACAGGTAGTCCTTCGAAATCAGCCTCTGGAGGTAAATAAATTGACCTACATAGTAAAACCAAAGAACCACCACCCTGATCTTGAACGAAATGAACTTGGGCTCACAAGAAGAGACTATGAAGGCTCAATTTCTAGTTTGTGTGCCGGTTGTGGACATGATTCTATAAGTGCAGCAATTTTAGAAGCTTGTTTCCAACTTAATATTTCAGCCCATCGTGTAGCAAAATTATCAGGAATTGGTTGCTCTTCAAAGGCGCCAGCTTATTTTTTAAACCAGGCGCATGGATTTAATTCGGTTCATGGAAGGATGCCATCTATAGCAACTGGAGCAAATCTGGCGAATCATGAATTAATGTATTTGGGAATTTCAGGTGATGGAGATACTGCCTCGATTGGCATAGGCCAATTTGTTCATGCCGCTAGAAGACAATTAAATGTCGTGTATATAGTTGAGAACAATGGAACTTATGGACTAACTAAAGGGCAGTTCTCAGCAACAAATGATCTGGAATCAAAAAGTAAATATGGAGAAGATAATCTTTTTCCTGCAATAGATTTAGCTGCAATGGCTATCCAGCTTGGAGCTAGCTTTGTGGCAAGAAGTTTTTCGGGAGATAAAGACCAATTAGTCCCCCTCTTAAAAGCATCTATGAAGCATAAAGGCTTCTCTTTCCTCGACATCATTTCTCCTTGTGTTACCTTCAATAATCATAAGACTTCCACAAAAAGCTATGATTACATTAGAGAACACAATGAGTCGGTCTCTAAGCCAGACTTTGTACCTCTAGGTAAAGAAATAACTACAAGTTATGATGAAGGCGAGAGCGTTCAAGTCCCTCTGCATGATGGTTCATTGATCTCTTTAGAAAAACTATCTAAAGATTTTGATCCTTCTAATAAGTCTTCTTCTTTGGCCAAAATTAATAAAGCGGAAGAGGAAGGTAAGGTATTAACAGGTTTGCTCTATATAAATACTGAGGCTAAGGATTTAAAAGAGATACTTAATGTAGTGGATAAGCCCTTAAATCAATTAAATGAAAAGGACCTATGTCCTGGAACTAAGAAATTAAAAGAAATTAATAAAGATCTTTGTTGATTTATTCTATACCTAGCTTCTTTGCTATTACCTGGTATGACTCAACAACATCCCCAAGATCCTGTCTAAATCTGTCCTTATCAAGCTTTTCTCTTGTATGCGAATCCCATACCCTGCAACCATCTGGGGTAAACTCATCACCTAGAAGTAATTCACCCTTAAAAGAACCAAACTCCAACTTATAATCTACAAGTATCATTCCAGCTTCAGCAAATAGGTTCTTGAGTATTTCATTCACTTGAAATGTCTTCTTCTTCATCTGATCTACTTGATTTTCAGTAGCCCAATTGAAAGATTCAATATGATATTCATTAATCATAGGATCATGAAGCTCATCATCCTTATAAAAGAATTCAAAAGTAGGTGGATTCAGATCCAAACCTTCCTCTATTCCAAGCCTTTTACAAATACTTCCTGCTGCTATATTTCTAATTACACATTCAACGGGAACCATTTCAAGCTTCTTGACCAAACTTTCAGTTTCAGAAAGTAGCCTTTCAAAGTGAGTAGGCACACCTTCTTTTTCAAGAATATCCATAATAAACGCATTAAATTTATTATTAGTAGCACCTTTTCCCTCTAAACTTTCTTTTTTAACGCCATCAAAAGCTGAGGTGTCATCTCTGTAATGCATAAAGTAATAATCTGGGTTAGAAGTCTCGTACAAAGACTTTGCTTTCCCTGAGCTTATTAACTTACCCTTTTCTATATCTTCCATAAAAGCAACTATGATAACGATTGGTTAATCTCGGAGAGTAAATCTCTTTCAAAGTTCTCTGCTGCCTCGCTGGCACTATCTACGGTAATGGTGCATTTATTTTGACCAATTTTTTTTACGTAAATTTTAAAGTCTGGATTCTTTGAATTTTTACTTCTTGTAAAAAGCTTTTTAACAAAGCCTTCTTCCTCTTCTCGAGTGAAACTAACAAAAAATACTCCATTTGTACGGTCTAAATCATTAACTGTTATAAGTGCTTCTTTAAGTGCCCTATCAACTGCAGCCCAAGCCCTAGGAAATTCCAGATTCATTTCAATAAAGTTTGAGCCATCCTCAGATTGTTTTAGAACTGCTTTTTGTCCAAGATTGAGGTTTAAAGCTACTAAAGAAGTACCTCCTGTTGATGGAGCATCCGTTAAAAAATCTAAGGCGTCTCTTAAAACATCATCTTCAAGATTGTCTTCTACTGGAACACGAATCCAATTATTGTCTGTATTTTTTATTAAATGAGAGAGAAAGATTTCTGAACTGGCTTGCCTTATACCATGTTCAATTTTCATCTGTAATTTTGTTTGTTTTGAATTTACTTGTAGCTCTTGGCTTTCAAAAATACCTGAATTTGGGTCTTCGTAAGACAAACCGAAATTACTAGATGACCAAAAGTCTTTCATCAATGGCCAAACGCTACTAGGAAGAGCTTCCACATAAAGCCATCTAATCTCACCTAATTTATGCATCCTTATTTCATTAGTTGACCCGGAAGAGAATACTTGGGCAGGTAGTGGAATCTCATAAGAATCCCCTACAAGATCTTCTTCAGTACTAGGGATTGGATAAAAATCAATTATGGGTCTTGTAGATTGTTCAGAAGAGATTTCTATAGGCTCAGACTGTTTCTCTTTTAAGTAATCATATCTGTGATCTTCCAATATCCATCCACAGGAGCCTAGAATTAAAGCTAACGTAAATAGAACTAAATATTTTTTTCCGCTAAGAATTGTCATTTAATTTGTAAGACCTAATTTATTTAGTATTAGTTCAATCTCGGGAACATACTCTTCATCTAGAATGGTAAGTGGAAGCCTAATGCCTGATGGAATCCTTCCCAGTCTGTTCAGCACCCATTTTACAGGAATCGGGCTTGTTTCAATAAATAATGCGTCATGAAGGTTAGTTATTTTAGAATCAGCTTGATGCGCTTCCTTGGCAAGCCCACTTAATGCCAACTCACATATCTTAGAAATTTTTTCTGGTACTACATTTGCAGTTACCGAAATAATTCCATGACCTCCCCCATTGAGGAACTTGCAAGCAGTTACGTCATCACCTGAATACAAAAAAAAGGACTCATCATGTATTTTATTTTTTAATTGGGATAATCTCTCAGGATCGGGTGAAGCCTCTTTAATTCCCACAATATTCTCTATTTTAGAGAGGTCAGCTACCGTTTCTGGTAAAAGATCACACGCTGTTCTCGTTGGAACATTGTACAAAATTTGGGGGATATCTACTTCCGAAGCTATTTCAGAATAATGTTCTATAAGACCTTTTTGAGTCGGTCTATTGTAATAAGGGGTAACAAGAAGGGCAGCGGATGCACCTGCTTCTTTAGCAGATGAAGTTAGGTATGTTGCTTCCTTGGTAGAATTGGCTCCAGTACCAGCAATAATAGGAATCCTGCCTGCAGAATGATTTACAGATTGTTCTATTACTTGAATATGTTCTGCAACATCCAGAGTTGCAGACTCTCCTGTAGTGCCTACCGACACTATTGCTGAAGTTCCAGAGACTATATGCCAATCAATTAGATCAAATAAAGACTGCCAACTAATATTGCCATCTTGCTCCATCGGAGTAACTAAGGCTACTATTGATCCTTTTACATTAAACATAACAAACTAATCGGGTAACTTATTCTGGTTATTTAAATAGATTTCTAATAAATTAATTATATCAACAATAAGGAGAATATATGGCAACACCCAAAGTAGGAAATAAAGCCCCTGTGTTTAAAGGAATTTGTACTGGAGAAGAAAATGTAGATCTCTCTAAACTTAAGGGAAAGAAAGTAATTCTCTATTTTTACCCCAAGGACAGTACTCCAGGATGCACAACAGAAGGACAAAATTTTAGAGACCTCTATAAGCAGTTTAAAAAAGAAGGTACCTTAATTTTTGGGCTTTCAAGAGAATCTTTAAAATCCCATGAGAATTTTAAAACCAAGCAATCTTTTCCTTTTGAGTTAATTTCTGACCCAGATGAAAAAATATGTAACCAATATAAGGTGATTAAGGAAAAAAGCATGTATGGAAGAAAGTACATGGGAATAGAAAGAAGTACCTTCCTGATAGATGAGAAAGGGAAGCTAGTACAAGAATGGAGAAAAGTAAAAGTTACTGGTCATGCCCAAGAGGTACTAGACACAATAAAAACTATGAAATAAAGTTTATTCTAGAGTTTGTTGAGGCCAAGAGTTGATTATGGCTTTAACAAATGTTGCTAATGGTATAGCAAAGAAAAGTCCCCAAAACCCCCAAATACCTCCAAAAAATAAAACTGAAATTACAATTACCACTGGATGTAGTTTATTTCTAGCAGAAAAGAGTAAAGGTACCAAGACATTGCCATCAAGGGCTTGGATAATTAGGTATATCCCTAAAAGCCACCAGAAGTCTGCAGATATACCCCATTCATACAATCCGACAAGTAAAACTGGAACAGTAACCAAAATAGCACCAAAAAAAGGAATCATGACTGATAGACCTACTAACAAAGCCAGTAAGAAGGTATACGGGAGTCCTAGAAAGGTAAAAGCTATAAAGCTAACTGAAGTTACTATAAAGATTTCTATGAGTTTGCCTGTTACATAGTTGTAGAGCTGATCATTCATTTCATTAAAAATGGAATCCATCAAACCTTTTTCTTCTGGAGCAAAGAAACTAATAAGCGGTAGAAGAGTATCTTTATCTTTAACAAAGAAAAAAACCATTAATGGGATCAAGATGGCATAAATTAAAGCACTAAATGCGAAACTTATAGTCCCAGCAATTTGACCAAGAGCTTGCGCAAGAAGATTATTTAACTGAGAGCTTAAGTTAGCAAAAAGGCTAGGAATCTCATCTTCAGAGAAGAATTCTGGGTATGAGCTTGCTAAGTTGGAAAGAGCCTGTTGCAGGGCTTCAACTATATTAGGAAGGCTTTGGATTAAAGAGTTAATTTGGGATCCTATTGAAGGAAGTATCAAAAAAAGACTGGTATATAAAGCAAAGAAAACTAGTAATGAAGTCGTCAGAGATAACCATCTTGGAAATTTGAAATTCTCTAAGGTTAGAACTAATCCATTTAATAAAAAGGCTACAACTAAACTAATAAGAATAGGTAAAAGAATTCCACCAAAAAAGAAAAGAAGTAAAAATGCCCCTAATAAAAAAAGAGCAAAATAGACAGTTTCTTCGCTGAAGAAAAACCTATCAAGTAACCCTTTTAAAAGATCTAGCATTAATTATTTCTTTTCTATTCTATAAACAAACTTCCCATCCTTTTTTTTCAGCATGAATAAGCTTATTGCTACTTATTTTCGCATAAGAAGCAAAATCTTCCCATGAAGTAGGGTCTGTAGCTGTTATTTCAAGGATTTCTCCACTGTTAAGTTCAGACAGTGATAACTTGGTCTTCAATAAGGGCAATGGACAGTTTAAATCTTTGGCATTCAAGTATTTCTTTAGCATATTTAAGGATAGTTTTTGAACTGATTGCTATTATGTAAGTCAATAATTTTATTAACGACCATTATAACGATATGATTGAGAATAAATCTTTAAGTTCAAATCTAATGAAAAGTTTAGTCTTGATGATTCTATTTACATCATCTTTTAATGTCTCTTCTGAAGAATCTTTACCTGAACTTGGAGACACTTCTTCTTCTGCAATTTCATTAGATTCTGAATATAGATTAGGCAGACTCTATATGGCTCAATTAAGGAGATCTGTACCTGATCTAAAAGACCCGCTAGTGCAGGATTATTCTGAACATCTTATTTACAGGTTAAGTGAGTACAGCCAACTGGAAGATAGGCGGTTAGAAATAGTCATGATAAGAGACGAAAGCATAAATGCTTTCGCTGCCCCTGGAGGAATCATAGGAATATATTCAGGTCTTATTTACCACTCAGAAACAGAGGGACAATTAGTATCAGTTTTATCTCACGAATTGGCTCACTTAAGTCAAAGACATTTCGCAAGAAACCTTCAAAGACAACAAGACAGAAGTTTATCAAATGCCTTAATTTTATTAGCTAGTATTGCGATTGCAGCTTCAACTAGCCCAGAAGCTATAATGGCTGGACAGCAAGTTCTAGCTCAACAAGCCTTATCTTATAGCCGAAGTAACGAACAGGAAGCTGACAGAATAGGGTTTTTAACGATGATTTCTGCAGGTTTTGATCCCGAAAGCATGCCTCAAATGTTTGAAATGCTACAAGCTCTTAATAGGTTAAGTGGAGCTAATGAGCTTGAATTTTTAAGATCTCACCCCCTGACAAAGAAGAGAATAAGTGACTCTAGAACCCGAGCTAGAGAAATAAAGGGTTCAAATTATAAAAACAGCTTAGATTTTTCATTAATTAAGCAAAGAATTTCTATTGGTTTATTTAAAACTTCACGTCAAGCAGTTATGCAATTGAGACAGGAAAAAAGAAGGGCTAAAAACGAACGGCAAAATATTATTGCTGGGTATGGTCTGGGCTTAGCCCTTTCTAGAGATAACAAATACAGCGCAGCTCTAGATGAAATAAGACAGGCCCTTAAATTAGATGAAGAAAATCTCATCTTGCAAACAGCTTTATTAGAAATTCATTTAAATGCAGGTAATGGGTTGGAGGCAGTTGGAGTTGGAAAAAATTTAATAGAAATGAATCCGTCTAATTTCCCTATTTCTATGTTGTATGCAAGAGCCCTAATGCATCAAAAACAATATGGCACAGCTGAAGAAGTTCTAAAAAAACTATTACTTAAAAGAAAAGATGATCCTCAGGTGTGGTATTGGTTAGCTGAAGTTCAAGGGTTGGCAAGAAAAATAATCGCACTACATCAATCAAGGGCAGAATATTTTTACCTCACAGGAAATTATGACCGGGCTATTGAACATCTCAGGTACGCCTTGGAACTTGCAGGAAATAATTTTCAATTAAATGAAGTTTTGCAAACTAAGATAGAGAATGTCTTTGCTACCCAAGAAGAGCTAAAAGACTTTACTTAACCAGGAGGCCACTGAAACTCCCTTCCAGCAATTAGGTGAATGTGGAGATGAAAGACCGTTTGCTGAGCCCCGGCACCATTATTTACAACCAATCTAAAGGCGTCTTCAATACCTAGGTCTTTGGCTATACCTCCTGCCACAAGAAATAGATGTCCTAGTAACTCTTTATCTTCTTGGCTTGAATCAGAAATTTTTTCTATCTTTTTCTTTGGAATTATCAATATGTGAACAGGCGCAACGGGATTTATATCTTTGAAAGCTAAGCAACTATCGTCTTCATAAACAATATCCGCAGGCAATTCTTTATCAATTATCTTTTGAAATATAGTATCACTCATAAAGATCTATAACTTTTTTGACTCATCATATCCTAGGATTCCTTCCTGTTTAGAATTCTTTCCTTCTTCCAAAGAAACTTTATATCCATCCACATAAGATAGTTCTTTGATACCATCTATATGCATTTTCTTATCCTGGAACTCCTTTAAACTTAAGACGTTCTCCTTGGCTTTTTTAGGATCTTCAGCTGCAGTAAAAAAGTTCATATGAACCTCATAGAGCCCTTCTCCTATTGAAGGGTCATAGTAACCAACATGCACCATGTATAAATTCATAACTTAGGTTTATTTAATATTTTTCATAACTATAAACGAATACCAAAACGAGAAAGTAAAGCAATATATAACCAGTAAACCAAAACAGTGGCAACAATTGAGATAAGAAAAGAGTATATGAAATCCAATCTTTTTAGTGCTAAGGGCAAAACAACAAAAAATGTTAAGGAAGGAGGAATTAATAAAAGTATTGAGTTAGAAAGATTAACGACCGTGTCTACTTCTTTTGTATCAAAATAAAGCCAAGTAATTGCCAAAGCTGAAGTTAGAGGTATAGAAGCTAATATGCCAGCTATAAAACTTGATCTTCTAGCTATTTCTGAAATAGCTACGATTATTATTACGGTAATTATTGTTTTGACAACCAAATACATGCTAACTCGATTTCTACTAATTTTTTAATTCTCAAGTATTATTATAGAAAGAATGGCTAAGAACAATAAAGATACTAACTTTGAATTGGAAATTTCTCAAAAAGAACTACAAGAATTCATTGAAAATTTAGATCCTAAAAGGAATATTCAAGATCTAGCTGCATCTGCAGCTGAAATAATAGCCTCTGCCGGATTTTCTACGCACTGGGATGATATTTTACCTATGTTGGATGATGAACATATTTCAGAAGATTTAAGATTGGCTGCACATATTATTTTTAGAGCTAAACTAGTATTGGAAGAGATGGAAAAAGATTCTTCGTTACGTAATATCGTCTATAACACAATGCTAATGATGGATGCCTTAGAGGTGGCCAACATAAAGGGATATATTCCTTCTGCATCTGATGTGAATTTCAATAAAATGGAAGCCAAAACTTCGAGTATGAATATGGCTATCAAAAAAGAAAAAATCATTGATACCATAAGACAGTTGGCGAAAGAAAATCCGAAAAAAGGCATCACTTGGCTTAGAAAAAGAGCATCTACCTTGCTTAGTTCTGAAACACAGAAAGGATATAGTTATAGACAAATCTTAAGAGATACTAAGGGAATGAGAATAAAAAATGATAAAACTTAATTGTTGGTTATCTGCATACCAATCCAAGTAGCCAACAAACATCCTATTACAGTAAAGACAATATAACTCATAACAGCCAACCAATTACCTTGCTCAATTAGTTGAAACGTTTCTTTTGAGAAAGCAGAAAAGGTAGTAAAGGCTCCTAGGAAACCCATTAACAAAAGAGGTTCATAGATTTCTTCATATTTTGGACCCATTAAATTAATTAAAATTCCCAATAGAAAACATCCTAAGATATTTACTGAAAAAATTCCCAGAGGGAAAAAAAGAAGTTGTGCTCTTTCAATTACTTCAGAAATTAAAACTCTGCATAAGGCTCCTGTAGCTCCTCCAATAAGAATTAAAAAATACTTCATTTTTTGATGGTGGGCCGTCGGCGACTCGAACGCCGGACCAATTCCTTAAAAGGGAACTGCTCTACCAAACTGAGCTAACGGCCCAAGGTCGGCATTATACATATTAACAATTAATAATTTGATATAGTCAAATTATGAAAATACTTCTCTTCAAAGTACTTCTTCAAATGATGAGATCTTATTAATTAAAAAGATATAATTTGATATGAATTCTTCCTTAAATTTAATTTGGACCAGAACTCAAAATGTTATTGGTTTTGTTTTAATGATAGTTTTCTTGGCTTATCCATTCCCTAGACTTGTTTTTATTTCAATAGCTGCCTGGATTTTAATTTCTACCACAGTCACGGCAATTTTACTAAAAACTACCTTTACCATAGCCAATACAGTTACTATTTCAAGAGCATATGGATTGGTAATTTTTTCTTTTTTGCTTGCTTACAATCAATCTGTCACTAACTTATCTATTTTTATTTTAGGAATCTGTTTAATGGCAGATTTTTTTGATGGTTACCTTGCCAGAATCTTTACGACAAGTTCTGCAGGAAAAGTGCTTGATGGAGAGACTGATCAACAGTTTGTGTTAGTAGCAGCTTCTACAGCTTTTATTTTTTTAGATATTTCTTTTTGGGTGTTACTTTTCCCCAGCATGAAGTATATTTTTGAAACTTGTTATGATCTATTTAGATTAAAAGTTAACGAAAAAGAAGGAAAGAAAAGAAGGAAAATTATTGCTGCAATTGTAATGATTATTTTATTTATAAACCTAGCTTTTATAGAAGAAGAATCTAGTATCTTTTTTTATTTAATAGGTCTCCTAGCACTTTCCTACTCTTTTTTAACAGATCTAATTAGGGCATTGAAGTCACAATTAAAGAATAATCATGTCTCTTAACAAACAACAAAAAATTGTTAATTGGTTTGATATAACATATAAACGTAAAGGTTTTTCTTATCTACGAACTTCTGAAGCATATGAAGTATTCACTAAGATTTTGAACTTAAAATCAGGTGACTCAGTTCTTGATGTTGCTTGCGGACCAGGACTTTTTTTAAGTCTCGCAAATGAAATTGATTGTAGATGTACAGGTATTGATGCTTCTAAAGAAGCTGTAAAAATGGCTCAAAACTATACTCCTGAATCTGAGATCTATTTGGGAAATTCAGAAAAATTACCTTTTGAAGACAATAGCTTTGATGTGGTAGTTTGTATTGGTGCCTTAGAGCGTTTTGTAAATCTCCAAGAAGCTCTTGCTGAACAACTTCGTGTCGCTAAACAAAATTCTCGTTTTTGCTTCTTAGTTAGAAATTCAAGTAGTATTTTATGGACTATCAACATGAAAATATTGAGGCGTCAAAATACAGCTGGACATCAAGATGCAAAGTCACTGGATCAGTGGAAACATGTTTTCGAATCTAATGGCTTTAATATTGAAAAAATTTTTCCTGACCAATGGCCTTTACATAAAATAATCTCATTCTTTCCTTTATTTATAAAAAAAAGAATTATGCTAAGTATTCATAAAGGGGTTTTTCCTCTTAGTCTTTCTGGAGAATTCATATTTCTTCTCTCCAAAAAAAACCCTTAAAAATATGTGGTTTTAATGATTGAAAGAAGAATTTACTACTTTATATTGGCTATTTTGTCCGCTCTGTTTTTAAATCTTTTCCTTTCAATATCCTTCACCCCAGAAAAATGGTTCAGATTAAGTTCAGATTTACTTTTATTTTTACCTTTTCTGTTAATAACAAGTTCTTTATCTAAAAAACCAAATTTCTGGATACATTTGTTTTGTTTATTAATTTGTTTATTTGGTCTTTACAGGTGCCTCAGTTTAGTTTCTGAATTGATCTTTCATAGACCATTTTCTTTCTTTGATATATTTCTAATTTCTGAATTAGATTATTTCATAGATCAGAGTCTATCTGCTTATGAAAAAAGCTTATTCATACTAGTAACTCTATCAACAGCTATCCTAAGTTATCTTGTGATATTCAGTATCAGTAAATGGATAGTTAAATCATTCAGGTTAAGTAAAAAGATTACGCTGGCAGGAATCTTTTTAGGATTTTTCATGATAGTTTTTATTCAATTTTTAGTCATTAAAGAAGGTGATAATTTTTCTGTAACAAGGGGTTTATATTTAAAAGATTTTGTTGTTTTTTTTGATGAAGCCCTAGAAGGGATAAAAATCAAAAATAACAAAGATCTAGTAAAAAAAAACCTTGAGTTATCTAACAGCTTCTTAAATAAAGATGCTTATGATCTATCAAAAATAAGTAACACTAATGTTGTTATTATATTTGTTGAATCGTATGGAGCTGTGTTAGTTCAAAATTCAGATTTATTTGAATCTTATCAAAGCTTTTATACTGAAATGAATACCAAATTAGAAAAAAAGTTTTTCTCCATGGTTACTGGTTATTCAGCAGCTCCTGAAAGTTCTTGGCTTTCTAGACTAAGTTTTTCATCCGGCACAAAGATGGATCACAGATACATAGCTAACCTAGCAATGGTGTCCAATTTGACGACATTAAATAAGAAATTTTCTTTAGAAGGTCATAAAACTTTTAGTTTTATGCCAGGTGTCACTGAACATGTTGAATACATAGAATCATTCTTCGATTTCGAAAAAAGAATTCGTTTTTGGCATTTAGATTGGCCTGCTGATATAAATCCAGTTGGCTGGGCAGTCATTCCAGATCAATTTGCTTTGGAGTGGTTGGGAAGAAAATCAAGTTTCGAGAACTTAACCCCTTTTTACACAGAGATAGTCCTCTCAAGCAGCCATACACCATTTGGCGAAGTGCCTCCTTACATACCAAAAGGAAATTTTAACTTAGAAGACTATCCTTTTATTAAAAAAAGAAATTCTTTGGGTATTTTGTCTCACATGGAAAGCAGCCCTAAAAAATACATGATTTCAATTGAATATAGTCTCAATTCAGTTTGTGACTTTATTGAAAAATATCTTAGCCCGGAAGATTTGATTATTGTGATAGGAGATCATCAACCTCCTGTACTGAAAACTAATTCTAATCTAGTTCCAGTACATATTATTAGTGGTAAAAAGAGCTTATTAGACCCATTTGAAAAAATAGGTTTCCATAACAATTTATCTCAATTAAAACTTAAAAAACATATTAATCACGAAGACATTGCGGAATTCCTATTGGAGAACTATTCTTCTTATTAAGTAAGGAAAAAATGAATAAAATTAATAACGTAAAAAATGCTATTAAAGTTTCTTCGTTCATTCAGTCTAGCGATCTAGATCTTGACAAAACTACACGAGAATTGTGGCCAGCTATACTAGCCTTAAAAAATTTCTTGGTTTCTGCTAATTCTCTTCCTACAACAGGATATTTTCTCAGAAAAGAAGATAAAAATTCTTGGGAATATTTTGTTCCTAAAGAAAAAAAATCTTTCAAATTTTTTGAGAAAAATTTCAAATTTGTTATTGAAGTTAGATCAACTCCAAATTTTAAAAGAGAAGAAATTAATAATTTAAATAATCAAAAAAGTAAAACCTTTACTTCTTTTCATTTAACCGAACTGATTAATCAAAATCTGAATTCCAAAATAACCAAGATGGTTAATTTGGATTATGACTTAATAAGAGCAATAACTTCCCTTAGCTTGTATTTACCCATTATTTTAGGGGAATGGGAAGCTAAGCAATCTGCTTCAATTTTCGTAACAGGTCACTTAACTCAGTCTGAAGATGGGAAAATTGCAAAGAAAGATGGTTCTCCAATTTGGTTAGGGGGAGAATTAGATAAGATGCATACACATAGATTAAGAAGTCTTCATGGATCTTTGTTGATAGGATCAAAAACCCTTAAGCATGATAACCCCCAATTAAATGTGAGGCACTGTGAAGGAAAAAATCCTGATCTAATAATTTTTGAAACTAATGATGAGGATTTCTTTGACAAAAAACTTTTTCAGTTAAAAAAAAGAAAAATTTTTCTTTTATGTAGAAATCAAAGAGAAATGAGTAAAAATTTCAAACTAAAGTCCATAATAAAGAATATAAAATTTGACTGTAATAAAACATTTATATCTCCCAAAGAAATCTTAACCAAGCTTGTTAAAAACAATATTCATTCTATATTTATAGAGGGTGGAGGAATAACTATCTCGCATTTTCTTGTTGCAAATTTGTTTGATCGTTTTCACTTACAAACCTCGGATAAAACTCTTGGTTCTGGAATTAATTCTTTTAATCTTCCAACTTCTTCAGATATTGAAAACATATCTGCTTTTATTAGGACTGACTACAAAATTGATGAACAAACTTTGTCTGATTATTCTAAAGTGATTCCTTGATCTGGATAAGTACACTAATAGTAAAATGTTTGAAATTGAAGTTCTACAACCACCAAGAAATAATCTTCAGTCTGGTGGCTATTTGTTTAATTATAAAATAACTCAAAACCTCAAAAAGAAATGCTCTTGTCGACTAGTTGAAATTGAAAATAAAGATCTTGTTAAATACTTATCAAAACGTGCTAAGAATAAATCTGTAATTATCTTAGATAGTATTTATCTTAAATATATAGATTATTCAGAAATTGAACCTTTATTGAAGGGTAGAAACCGTAGAATTATGCTTTTATTGCACTTATTACCTAGCGCTGACTTAAATAAAGAAAATTCAACTCTCACTTTAAAACGAAAAATTCAATCTAGAGAACTAGGTTGGATTAAGAAAAGCAACTTAGTAATTATAGTAACAGGTAAAAATTACAAAAAAGAGCTGGTTAAAAAAGGGGTTTGCCCTTCGAGGATAAAGGTTATCTACCCGGGCCAAGAAACCAAAATACTTAAGAATAAAGAAGTATCAAATAGAGTAAAGCATCCTGTAAGAGGTGTAACAGTTGGTTCTATATGTCCAAGAAAGAATCAAATTCTGCTTCTAGAAATACTAAGAAAAATTAAACCTGAGTTATATGAATGGACCTTTATAGGTAATATGGATATATCTCCTAAATACACCAAAAAATTAATTCATATTGTTAAAAAGGGTAAGATGAAAAATAGTATATTTTTTAAAGATCAGATTCATCACACAAAAGTCATTGAGAACCTTCTTCAATCAGATTTATACGTGTCAACTTCAGTTCAGGAGTCCTACGGCATATCTGTAGCAGAAGCTTGTAGTGTAGGTCTACCAGTATTGTCTTTAAATACTGGAGACTTTTCTTATTGGGTACAAAATAATAAAAATGGTTATTTAATAGACCAAGAAAATACGAAAGAACTTGAAAATAAAATACTTGCTGTTCTTGCTGATTTAAATTTATTAAATCAATTGAAGATTTCTTCCATAAAGCTTAGCAAAGAAATATCTATTCCCACTTGGGAACAAAGTAGCTCAAAATTTGAGAAAATCTGTTGTTCTCTCTACTAATGATGAAAACTTATAGTTACTGGGTTATTGAAGCCAACAAAGGAGAGATTCGAGAATCCAACCTCAAAGAAGAAAAAGATTACTCACTAGTAAAGACCTTGTTATCAGGAATAAGTACTGGAACGGAAAAACTCGTTGGTAAAAGAAATGTTCCAAGCTCAGCTTACAATTTTATGTCTGTTCCATACATGGAAGGTAACTTTGATCTTCCTATTAAGTATGGTTACAGCTTGGTTGGAGTACCTCTGAGTGGAAAATACAAAGGTTTAAGGACATTTATCATGCACCCACATCAAACTTTATTTTATGCATCTGACAGTGACTTATTAGTCTTACCAGATGAAATTTCTAATGAAGCAGCCATTTTGATCCCTTATTTAGAAACAGCTTTAAATGCTATATGGGATGCAAAACTTAGACAAAAGGAAAGTGTTGCTATTGTGGGTGGAGGGAATTTGGGCATCTTTGTAGGCTTTGTGCTTAAGTCTATGGATATAAAATTTTCACTTATTGAAAAAAGCTATAAACGCTACAGAAAAATATTGAATCTAAAATGGATAACTTCTACCTACAAGGAAAGTTCTGATCTAGGACAAACTTTTGACGTGATATTCAATACTTCAGGTTCGTCTGAAGGTCTTCAAAAATCTTTAGATATAGGAGGATTTGAGAGTAGAGTTATAGATTTAAGTTGGTATGGGTCAACCAATGTAAACTTGAATTTAGGTGAATCTTTTCACTGGAACAGAAAAAAAATTATTTCTTCCCAAGTTTCTCACGTAGCAGCTCCTAAGAGAATATCAGTTAGCAAAGACGAAAGACTGAAACAGGTCCTTGACCTATTGAGAGATCCTGTTTTAAATAAGTTTGGAAGGTGTGAAATAGAATTTAAAAACTTACCAGGATTTATGCATCAATTATATGCAAATAAAGACGTTGGATGGTCTCCTATAATTCATTATGAAAGAAATAGCTAATGTATAGTCTTTCAGTAAATGATTTTTTCATGGTCGCCCACAGTCTAAAAGGTAAAGAATTTGGTCAAGCTCAAAATCTTCATGGGGCCACCTTTGAAATTACAACTGAATATAAAGTTAAAAAGTTAAATAATTTAGGAATAGTGATAGATGTTGTAGTTGCAAGTGAAATTCTAAAAAAGGTAATAAAGCAGTTTAATTATAAGAATTTAGACGATTTAAAAGAATTTCAAAATTTAAACACATCTATGGAAGTACTCTGTGAGTATATTCACAAACAAATTTCAGGACTTTTACTGGGTAACTTTGAAGGCTCTCTAAAGGTCACAATTAAGGAAAATCCATTAGCCCAATGTTCCTTTGAAGATAAAATCTAAACTTTGTTTAGGTTTGTAACCTTGGTATCCAAATAACAGCAAAAAAGTTTATTAGAGCTTTTAAAAATAAACTAATTTCAAACATATTTTAGGGATAGCTAAGGGATAGCAATTAATATGAGTCTATGTCAAGGTATACAGATTTTATAGGCTTATATAACAACATATAATGTTGATATATAAAGGAATTTGGGATTAGATAACTTCTTTAAAAGGGAACTGCTCTACCAAACTGAGCTAACGGCCCAAAGAAAGGCGTATATTAAATGTTTAGGCAAGTTAATTCGACTCCTGAATTAAAGTTTCCTTAGATTTTTTTGCTAATTCTGCTGCTCCTGTATCAGGATATTCAGAAATAAGTCTGGAAAAATAGGAATTAGCTGCCTCATCATTGAGTAAAAGTTTCTCAATCACTCCTAGCTTATATAGACAATCAGCAACCCTGTCATGATCTTTAAACTTTTCTGCAACTACCAGGTAATGTTCTCTTGCATCTTCCAATTGTTCTTGGACTAAATAAAGTTCGCCAGACCAAAAATAAGCATCAGCAGAATAAGTTCCTTCTGGAAAAGAAATTATTAAGTCGCGGAAGACTTCTAAGGCTTCAGCGTATCTTGAGACTTCAAACAACTCCAAAGCTTCTTTGTATAAATCAATCTCTTCAGTTGAGTTTAAATCATTGAGATTTAAGGATCCCTCATTTAATTCTTCTAGTTCTCCTGAAAGGATACTGTGTAACCTTTTGTCTAAATCTAGGTATCTTTGCTGTTGAAGTTCTTGATAGCGTTCGATCAAAAAGGTATTTTCTTCAATCAAGTTTCTCAGAGTGGCTATCTCTTGCTCTAGGGCTCCAATTTTTTGGTAAATTAAATCTAATGATCCTTCTTCCTCAGAAGAAAGTCTTAGCTGAAAAGCTAAAATAAATACAAAAAATAAAAAAAGTGATTTTTTCAAATCAGATTAAATTTACAATACTTTAACTACAGCTCTTCTATTTTTAGACCAAGAAGATTCGTTAGAACCGTAAGCAACTGGTTTTTCTTCTCCGTAACTAACCGTTGTAATACTGTTAGATGAAACCCCGTTAACTTGAAGCAACTCGGAAACCGCATTGGCTCTCTTTTCCCCTAAAGCTAGGTTATATTCTCTAGTACCTCTTTCGTCACAGTGGCCTTCTATTCGAACCTTACTGGAACTTGATTTAATTGAATTTGCAAGAGCACGAATTTCTGATACGGCTGATGCACTTAGATTGTATTTATCATATTCAAAATATATTGTTCCTTCCACTGGGTTATCAGAGTCTGAGTATTCAGATTCTGAAACAGCAGAAACAGTTTCTGCTTCAACTGCTCGATCCATTGAAACTGATGCACATCCACTGAAAGAACAAATTACGGCTGCTATTATTAAAAACTGATCAAATAAACTCATATTTAACTCCTTCGATTAATTATACTTTCTTTTATTTAAAATAACCTCTTGGAATATGACTACATTTTTTGGGATTAGTTGCTTGTGGAAACTAATAAAGGGGACCAATTGGGTTCCCTTACTCCCCCTGAATTAGTGGGTAAGATAAATCTTGTTTTTCCATCTATTGATATTCCAGCAAGAATATCTTTTTCCTTCTCTTTAGTCGCATAAATGATTACCTTCCCGTTAGGAGAAATTGTAGGAGATTCATCAAGTTTAGTATCCGTTAAAATTTGTAGCTTAGCAGTTCTTAGACTTTGGACAGCTATATGAAATAGCTCACCTCTTCTGTGCACAAATACAAAACTCCTTCCATCTGGGGTGTACCTAGCCCTGGCATTGTAAGTTCCTTCAAAAGTTTTTCGTCTAATCTTTCCATTTGAAATAGTTATTTCATAAATTTGAGGTGTACCACTTCGATTGGAAGTAAAAATTATCTTTTTTCCATCAGGTGACCAATCAGGTTCTGTATCAATTCCAAAATGTTTTGTTAACTGTTTCCATGAATCTTTTTCTAAATCGTATCTATAAATATCTGGATTACCTCCTTTGGAAAGGACTGCAGCTAAATACCTGTCTGAAGGAGACCAGTTAGGTGAACTATTAATTCCTTTCTCCCGTTTTAAACTTTTTCTTTTTCCTGTGTAGATCTCTTGGATAAATATCCTTGAAGTACCCTCTTCAAAGGAAACATAAGCCAACTGTCTTCCATCAGAAGACCAATCAGGAGACATAAGGGGCTCAGGAGAAGAAAAAATATTTGAATCATTTCTTCCATCTATGTCAGCAACTCTAAGAAAGTATTTTTCATCAGAAGAATTATTTTTATTTATATAGGAAATTTTCGTTGAAAAGATTCCTGGTAAACCATTAATTTCATTATAAATTCTGTCACTGATGACATGAGCCAAAGCATTTAAATAGAAGGTAGTACCGGTACTTATAGATCTTTTCATTAATCTTTCCCTAGTCACATTAAATAGAGAGAAATTCACTACTACTTCCCCTGCGACTTCTCCTTGTAAAGCTGATCCTAAAACTAAATAATCAACATCTAAAAGTTTCCAGTCCCTATAAAAGATTTCTTTATCCGTTTTAGGAAGACTTAACATTTCTTTTGGTGATAATGACTCGAATTCCCCAAAGGACTCTAAATCTGAAGAAATGATTTCATGCAGATACTCTCTGGGTGGATTTTCAAGATTCCAGACTATTGGAACTATTGCTATCCGAATTGGATCTTTTATTCCTTCAGTTATTTCTATTCTTAATCCTGATGTTAAAAGAGAGCTGAAAATAAGAAGTAAAAGTGCCGAAATCCTATAGATCATAAGTTTAATTCTCAGGATTAAATACTAAAGTAAACTTTCTAAAATTATTATCAAATAACCTCCTACTCATATCTAAACCGTCGAATTTAGATACCTTTTGAATGGCATTAAGGGTAGAGCTATCGAAAGCTTGGTTTCCACTGGTCTTGATAAGCTTTACTTGAACAATTTCTCCAGTGGGAACTAGAGTTATAAGTATTTCAGCTGACATTCCTTTTTTTGCAGAACTTGGTTGTTTCCAATTTATTATTACTTGATCTCTAATAAGATTTGAATAATAAGAGATCTCCTCAACAGAACTTTTAATCTCTTCACCCAATATTTGTTTCAACAACAAGTCTTTTTCCACTTTTACAGTTTCTATCTCTGCTTTTGCATTGGCAGTTTCTAAAACTGTAGGGCTAATTATTGGTTCTTCTTGTATTAGTTCTTTAACCTTCTTAATATTTTTTTTCTTTGAAATAACTAGAGGTTTTTCAAATACAAGATAAGCAGGCATTGGTTCAACTTTGTTAAGTGAGTAAAGATTATCTATTTGAAAGAAGTTGGCGAAAGATAAAACTAACCCTAAATGCAGAATGAAAGAAACAAAGAACCCTGAAAGGTAATTTTGCATGTTTTACAAAGAAGGGGGTTGGGTTATTAAACCGACATCTTCAGCACCTGAAGCTTGTAGCACGGACATTAACTCCATAACTTTTTGGTATTTAACATTCCCATCTCCTCTTACTACTACCTGTAAATAAGGGTTTGCTTTAAGAATTTTGTCCACCTGGACTGAAAGGTCTTCCAGATTAAGCGGTGTGTTTCTTGTAGCTTGAGTTTCAAGAAAAAATACGCCATCTGACTTAATAGAAATGATTAAAGGATCGTTTTTTTCTCTTGGTAATGGCTCAGATAGAGTTTCAGGGAGATTTACTAAGACGCCTTGAACCATTAAAGGTGCTGCTATCATGAATACAACCAGAAGCACTAACATAACATCTATGTATGGAACTACATTTATATCGGAAAGTAATGTCCTTCTTCGCCTTCTTGAAGTCATTTTTTGTAAAGGTCTCTACGCAGAACAATAGAGAATTCATCCATAAAATCTTCAAAACTTGAAAGAAGTGTTTCAACTGAGGCTGTGTATCTGTTGTATGCAATTAAAGCTGGTATTGCTGCAAAAAGACCTATTGCTGTGGCTATTAAGGCTTCTGAGATGCCAGGAGCTACTGTTGATAAGGTAGCTTGATTAGTTTCTGCTAATCCTCTAAAAGAATTCATAATTCCCCAGACTGTTCCAAATAAACCAACGTAGGGCGATGCAGAAGCTACAGTAGCTAAAAAAGGTAAG
Source organism: uncultured Gammaproteobacteria bacterium (assembly GCA_964002385.1). Classification (GTDB taxonomy): domain Bacteria; phylum Pseudomonadota; class Gammaproteobacteria; order Magnimaribacterales; family Magnimaribacteraceae; genus AEGEAN-183. Next base: position 24,226 of record CAXFFS010000001.1, read on the forward strand.
TGCTTCTCCAGCGTAGTTTGTTCCCTTGAAAGAGAGATTCTCATAGCTCTTTCTGCTCCTTCTAACACTGTCTCTGGTTCTAAATCTTGGTTATTAATATTCTTGTATTCTTGATACCCTGATCTAAAAATACATTCCGCTCCAATGGCTACATAGTTTTCTTCTTGGCCTTGCTTAAAAACTGCCTCTAGGCCTGCTTCAGACCAGAATAGATCTTCAAAACTAACTAATTCTTGTTTTGATTTATTTAAAAATATCCACCTTTCAAAAATAACCATCCAAGAGAAAATTGAAGCTAACAAAAGTAAAAAAATAACCAGCTGAACTACCAGGCTAGCATTGAGAATTAAATCGATGATTGAAAATGACATAGTTCTTATAGCAATGATTTCATACCTTGGTATAACTTGCTAGGAAGAGCTTTGGGTTTAAAATTTTTTAAACTAAGACAACCGCATTTAACAATCCCACCACACAATAAGTTGCCTTCATCAGTAAAAACTTCTTGAGTAAAATCAAAGCTAACTTTTCCTGCTTTTATGATTCGAGTATGTACTTCTATTTGCTGGTCTAGATAAGCTGGTTTTTTGAATTCTATAGCTACTTCTCTGACAACAAAAATAGCTCCTTGTTCCATTAAGTCCTTCTGCTCATAGCCAATCTCTCGAAGATATTCTGTCCTTGCTCTCTCAAAAAACTTTAAGTAGTTTGCGTAATAAACTACCCCTTGAGCGTCAGTATCTTCGTAATAAACTTTAATTGGCAAAATATGCATCTTTATAAATCGTGGTCTTGTATATCTTCTTTATAAAGATTTTTAAGAAGAAAGATAAAATCTTCCCATAGCAGATCTGCGGTATAAGGAGCATTAATATTTAATTCGGGGTTAATAGCCCCGAGGGGAATTCTTACTTTGATAGGTCTTCTATTAAACTTATACACAAGCGCTGGAATTCCTTCTTCACGAGTAGCATCAAGAACTTGCTGCCACCAAGCTTCCAGTGGTTCAGCACCTGTACCATATCTTTTACATTCTATGTACCATCGTCCTAGCATTAAATCGGGCAAGTGCTTCTCCCTGGTTTGTTCTAGAATTCTTCTTACATTGTTCTTCAAACCAAGATCTGCAGTTAATAGATTTCCAATTTCTCTTTCAAAAGACGCCCCTTTATTCCTTGAATTTGTCATGGCTAATCTAGATGCTCAACGACCTCTTCAGGAAAATCTGCATTTGAATGTACATTTTGAGTATCATCTAAATCCTCCAAAGCTTCTAATAGTTTATAAATCTTTATCGAAGTTTCTAAGTCTGTAGAAACACTAGTCTCCGGAACTAAACTAATTTCAGACTCTAGTGTTTCTATTTCTTTATCAATTAATGCTTTCTTAACTGGATCAAAATCTTCAGGTAAGGTAGAAATAGTTATTGACTGATCTGAGTTCTCTTCTATATCTTCAGCACCCGCTTCTATTGCAACCTCAAGTACCTGTTCTAAGCTTGTGTTGTTACTTAATTGTATCAATCCTTTTTTAACAAAAAGATATGAGACAGAACCATCTGTACCTAGGTTTCCTCCTGCTTTGGAAAAAGCATGCCTTACTTCAGCTACAGTCCTATTGTTGTTATCAGTCATAGATTCAACAATTATGGCGACACCTCCAGGACCATAACCTTCAAAGGTAGTTTCTTCTAGGTCGTCTCCTTCTGCTGATCCAGATCCCCTTTGTATAGCCCTTTCTATCGTATCTTTTGGCATGTTTGCTGATAAAGCTTTATCTAAAGCAGTTCTTAGCCTTGGGTTATCTTCTGCAACTGGCCCTCCTAATCTGGAAGCTACTGTTAGTTCTCTAATCAGACGGGAAAATATTTTTCCCCTTTTAGCATCTTGACGACCTTTTCTGTGCTTAATATTTGCCCATTTAGAATGTCCAGCCATAGCTAATCTTCCTTATCAACAATAATTTTTAACTCCTCTAACTGGTCAGATGAAGCCTGTCCGGGTGCATTCGTCATCAAACATGAAGCTGTCTGTGTTTTAGGGAATGCTATTACATCTCTTATAGATTCAGATGAAGTCATAAGCATAATTAAGCGATCGTAACCGATTGCTAATCCAGCATGAGGAGGACAACCATGTTGCAGAGCTGATAATAAGAATCCGAATTTTTCCTCCCCTTCTTTCTTATTTATTCCCAGAACTTCTAATACAGAAGACAACATTTCGTGGTCATGAATACGCACTGATCCTCCTCCTAATTCTAGACCATTAAGGACAATATCATATGCATCTGATAAGCAACTTAGAGGATCTTTTTTAAGCTGCTCCTTGCTACATTTAGGTGATGTGAAAGGATGATGTAGGGGAGTGATTTCTCCACTTGCATTAAGTTCAAACATGGGAAAATCTGTTATCCAACAAGGGGCCCAATCACTAGTTAATAAATTGAGTTTTTTTCCTAACTCAATTCTCAGAGCAGCTAAAGAGTCATTAACTATTTTCTTAGGTCCAGCTCCAAAGAAGATAATATCCCCTTTCTGAGCTCCCACCCTTTGTAATAAAGTTTTTACAATATCATCTTCCAAAAACTTGAGAATAGGTGACTGTAAGCCTTCCTTACCCTTCCCTGGGTCTTCTACTCTTATATAAGCTAATCCCTTAGCTCCAAAATTTGATACAAATTCAGTGTAGTCATCTATTTGTTTCCTAGTTAGAACTTCTCCTCCAGGTACTCTTAAACATGCTATTTTTGAATCTTTAGAGTTTGCTGGATCGTTAAAAACTTTAAATTCAGTACTTACAAACAATTCTGATACATCTTCTAGTTCAAGAGGGTTTCTTAAATCAGGTTTGTCGGTACCGAATTTGGCAATTGCATCTTCATAAGTCAAAGTTGGAAATTTTCCCAGCTTAATATTTAGAACTTCAAAGAAGATTTTTTTTAATAAATCAGTCACTAGGTCTTTAATATTTTGCGAGGTTACAAAAGAGCACTCTAAATCTATCTGAGTAAATTCTGGTTGCCTATCAGAGCGCAGATCTTCATCCCTAAAGCATCGAGCGAATTGGTAGTACCGTTGAAACCCTGAAGCCATTAAAGTTTGTTTAAATAACTGTGGAGACTGAGGGAGCGCAAAAAATGAACCTGGAAATGTTCTACTAGGCACAAGATAGTCCCTTGCTCCTTCTGGAGTTGCCTTAGTAAGCAAAGGAGTCTCAATTTCAATAAATTCATTAGTTTCAAGATAATCTCTAACACATTTAGAAGTTTTAGATCTTAATCTAATATTTTTTTGCATTTCTTCTCTTCTTAAATCTAAGAACCTGTATTTAAGTCTAGTTTCTTCACCTACTGAAGCGTGCTCATCTAATTGGAAAGGTATAGGTAAAGAAGGGTTAAGAATTTTAAGAGAGGATCCAACTACCTCTACTTCCCCTGTATCTAACTCTAGGTTAACTGTTCCTTCTGGTCTTTCCCTCACTTTTCCTTCAACTGAAATTACGTATTCATTCCTACAAGTCTCTGCCAATGCAAAAGTGTCCTTTTCTTCTGGGTTGCAGACCACTTGGACTAAACCAGACTCATCTCTTAAATCAAAGAAAATGACTCCCCCATGATCTCTTCTTCTGTGTATCCAGCCACAAACCTCAACAACTGAGTTAAGTTTCTTCTTGGTTATAGATCCGCATTTTACTGTTTCTATATTCTTCATATTCTGTACCGTTTAAGAACTTTCTGATTTCTCTTCTTTCTTTTTACCTTCATCTTTCTTTACTTTATTCTCAGTCTTAGTTTTACTTACATTACCTTGCTTATCTTCATCATTTTTAGCCAGATTTTTCTTTTTTCCAGTTTTAAAGTCAGTTTCATACCAACCTGTCCCTTTAAGCCTAAAAGATGGAGCTGTTGGAATCTGTTTAAGTTTAGGATTATTTAACTTAAAAGAATCAAGTTCAGATATCTTCATCTGAACTTCAATCAACTTTCTTTTACCTTTTTCCTTAAATACGTAAGTGGGCATACTAATTGAGTGAGAATTATACCAACATAAGCTTATTTACTTATTATCTCGTTTACTCTTTTACTAAATGTTAATATTGAGAAGGTAAAAATTAACCATGAAAACTAGTAATTTACTCTTAGCAACTCAAAGAGAAAACCCTTCTGATGCAGAAACTATAAGCCATAAATTAATGTTAAAGGCAGGGTTAATAAGACAGGTAGCATCGGGTGTATATAACTGGTTGCCTCTAGGAGTAAAAGTCCTTAGAAAGGTAGAAAATATTGTTAGAAGAGAAATGGAAAATTCGGGAGCACAAGAAATCTTGATGCCAATGGTTCAACCTGGAGAATTGTGGAAAGAATCAGGAAGATGGCAACAATACGGTCAAGAGTTATTAATTTTTGAAGATAGACACGATAGAGAATTCTGCTTAGGTCCTACCCACGAAGAAGTAATTACAGACTTGTGTAGAAATGAAATAAGAAGTTACAAACAGCTTCCTGTTATCTTCTACCAAATACAGACAAAATTTAGAGATGAAATTAGACCTAGGTTTGGTGTTATGAGATCTAGAGAGTTCATTATGAAAGATGCTTATTCTTTTGATCTTTCGGAACAACAAATGGATGACAGTTATCAAAGCATGAGAGATGCATACATAAAGATTTTTAATTCACTTGGCTTAGATTACAGAATAGTAAAAGCAGACAGTGGAGCTATAGGGGGGGCTGATTCAGAAGAATTTCATGTATTAGCAGATTCTGGTGAAGATCTACTAGCTTTTAGCGACAAAAGCGATTATGCAATTAATGCTGAATTGTTAATAGAATCAAAATCTGACCAGGATCCGGGAAGCCTGGAAGGACAAGATAGTCCTGATGGAAAGGGTAAGTTAAAATTAAAAAGAGGCATTGAAGTAGGCCATATCTTCAAACTAGGAAGAAAATACTCTGAGAGTATGAAACTTACCATCCAATCTGAGAAAGGAAATATTCACCCTGAAATGGGCTGTTATGGCATAGGTATATCAAGAATAGTTGCTGCTGCTATCGAACAAAGTCATGATGATAAAGGAATAATCTGGTCTAAAGAAATCAGTCCTTACACAACTGCCTTAGTTGAAATAAACCCTAAAGGTGAGGAAAACCTTAAAAATCTTTGTACCCAAATATACACCTCTTTAAAAGAGAGAGGACATGAAGTTCTTTGGGATGATAGGGATCAAAGTGCTGGGGTAAAATTTTCTGATATGGAATTAATTGGAATACCTCAAATGATTATCATTGGAGAAAAATCTTTTAGAGAAAATAAGGTTGAATTTAAGATAAGGGGTGAAGATAAGATAGTCTCACTCACCCCAGATGAAGTTCTAAATAAAATTCAATAAATTTATCTGAGAAAGAGAAATTATTTTTTTTCAGCTAAAGTTTCTAGTATCTGCTTTTCTATTTTTTCAGCGATCTTAGGATTTTCTTGTAGAAATTCAACAGCTTTAGCCTTACCTTGTCCTATCTTCTCACCTTCCAAGCTGTACCAAGATCCAGCTTTTTCTAAGATGCCTAAATCAGACCCTCTGTCTAAAAGCTCACCTAACCTGTTTATACCTTTATTGTAAATAATTTGAAATTCAGCCTGTTTAAAGGGTGGAGAAACTTTATTTTTTACAACTTTAACTCTAGTTTCATTTCCTACAACCTCATCTCCTTCTTTAACAGTACCAATCCTTCTAATATCTAATCGGCAGGAGGCATAGAATTTAAGGGCATTACCTCCAGAAGTAGTTTCTGGACTTCCAAACATAACCCCTATTTTGTGTCTAATCTGATTGATAAAGATAACTAAAGTATTTGATTTCTTAACATTACCCGTAATTTTTCTCAAAGCTTGTGACATCAACCGAGCTTGTAAACCCATATGAGAATCACCCATTTCTCCTTCTATCTCAGCTTTGGGAACCAAAGCAGCCACTGAGTCAATGACCAATACATCTACTCCGCCTGAATGGACCAATATATCTGTTATTTCTAGAGCTTCTTCGCCTGTATCTGGTTGTGAAATTAATAACTCTTCAACATTAACACCAAGTTTCTCTGCATATATGGGATCTAAAGCATGTTCAGCATCAATAAATGCCGCTGTCCCACCTAGTTTTTGGCATTGAGCAATGACCTCTAAAGTCAACGTTGTTTTTCCTGAAGATTCAGGACCATATATTTCAACAACTCTTCCTTTAGGTAAACCCCCTATTCCTAGTGCAATATCTAACCCTAATGAACCTGTAGGTATGGATGGAATCTTTTCAAGGACTTTGTCGCCCATGCGCATAATTGCTTTCTCGCCCGGCCCTTTATCAAATCTTGATCCAATCTGTTTTAATGCGTTCTCTAAACTATTTGTTCTATCTTTCTCTTTATTCACTTCAATACTAGTTACCTTTTTCTGTGCCATGTCTACCTCCTAAAGGGTTTACAGGGCAATTATACATAATACTGTATAAATAAACAGTATTATTTAAGTGTTCTTTAAGAGCTTAATTGTACCCAATAAAGCTCTTTCAACGGAGAAATATCTGACATCATTCCTTTCCCCTGAGAAATGTTCTGTAGAAGTTACTATTTCTTGATCATTTACTTTCCAAGCAAAACAAACTGTTCCGACAGGTTTAGTTTCGGTGCCTCCTGTAGGTCCTGCAATTCCACTTATAGCTACTCCAACATTCGCACCTGATTTACTTAAAGCACCCGAGACCATTTGTCCTACAATTTCTTCACTTACCGCACCAAAATTGTCTAAGTCAGATGAAGAGACACCCAAAATTTGGGTTTTAGCTTCATAGGAATATGTTATAAAAGAAGATCCAAACCATTTTGAACTTCCTGGAACAGAAGTTAGAGAATGTCCTACCCAACCACCGGTACAGGACTCTGCACAAGTGAAGGAATACCCTTTTGACTTAAGTAGTTCGCCTAATTCAAAACTGATTGATACTAACTTTTCTTGATTCAAAAAAGGTCCTTCTAAATGAGTAAAGCGCAATTAGACCAGAAATCAAATTATTGTCCAGATAGTAGTTAATTGGATATATTGCTAAAATCTACCCTTCATAATGTTATGGCTTTTATAGTTGTAGAATCCTGTATTAAATGCAAGCTCACTGACTGCGTTGAGGTCTGTCCCGTGGATTGTTTTTATGAGGGACCAAACATGCTTGTAATCAATCCTGATGAATGTATTGATTGTGCTTTATGTGAACCTGAATGTCCTGTAGATGCAATTTACTCAGAAGATGAGCTTCCAGAGGATCAAATTCAATTTATAGAATTAAATGCAGAGCTATGCATGGAATGGCCTAATATTACCGAAGAAAAAGACCCTCCTGAAGACGCCGATGAATGGAGAGAAGTAAAAAATAAAATTAAATATCTCGAAAAGTAGAAGATAATTTTTGTAAGAGAAAAATAAATAAAACTCCTAGAATTAAGCCTGAAAAGGTTTCAATATAACCTAATTGATATTCGGGTAGAGAAATCTTCCATTCATCAGATTTCCATAGTAAAGGAATGCTCAAAAAGACTAAGGAATAAAAGAAACCTAAAAGGTGGTCGGGATAATCTTCATAAGCTTTTTTAACTACCCTAATGAAAAGTAAGAGACCTACTAAACATCCTGCAAATAAACTTGAAAGAACAATTAAATTAAAATCTTTAATTGAAATAATAACTAACTCGTAAATACCTAACAGTACCAATATAAAACTTCCAGAAATACCTGGGAGTATAAAAGCACATACTCCAACAAATCCTCCAAAAAATATGTAAATTAGACTAACTTCTCTAAATTCATTAGACGGGAAACTCCATGCCAAAGTTATTACTAAACAAGCTAACAAAAATCCTAAGAAAAACTTTTTATCAAGCTTCTCAGGTTTTAAGGGTTTGTAAAATAAAGAAGTGAAGAGAATGCCAGAGAAGAAGGCCTTGAGAAAGAATGGGAAATTATGAAAAAAGAAAACAATTATTGAGGAAAGGGATAATACAGATACGATCATCCCTAGAACCAAGAAAAGAAGAAAATTGGTATCAGATTGGCGCCAAGATTGTTTAAAACTTCCACTTAATATACCTTTCAAAAAAGTAAAATTAATATTTGAAATAGCCCTTATTAATCTTTCGTAAATACCTAATATAAGAGCAATTGTTCCGCCAGAAACTCCTGGGATTAATTCAGCAACTCCCATAATCATGCCTTTAAAGAAAATGGATAGATTAGATTTCATAAAAAGTACCAAAAAAAGATTTATTCAACTCTGCCGCCTAAAAAGGGAACAAAGAGCACTTTTTCTACAACTTCTGTTTCGTATTTATCTTTCCCTATTTTTTTTATTAGTGACAGGTCTTGAACCTCCCTATCTCCTATAGGAGCAACTAATCTTCCTCCAACATTTAGCTTATCTAGAAAGTAAGAAGGAACTTCTAAAGGAGCAGCTGCAAATAATATGGCATCATAATTTTCTGAAGAATCTCTAAAGTTTGACCCATCGTCAAATAGAAGCCTTACATTCCTAATTTTTAGGTTCTTTAAATTCATGGCAGCCTTATCGTGCAATGCTTTAATCCTTTCCAAAGAATGCACGGATTTAGAGAAACGAGAAAGAATTGCAGCTTGATAGCCACAACCTGTTCCGACTTCTAAAGCTTTTTCTATGGGTTGTGCTTCCAATTTTTTATCTTCTATCAGAATCTCAGTCATCCTTGCAACTATATATGGTTGAGAAATTGTTTGTTGATATCCTATGGGCAATGCAAGGTCTTCATAAGCTCTTGAAGCTAGAGCTTCATCTAAAAATAAATGTCTCGGTGTGTCCCTCATTGCCTCTAAGACCCTTACGTCTTTAATACCTTTTTCAGTCAATCTTTCTACCAGTCTCTGTCTGGTCCTCAGAGAGGTCATCCCAAGGCCCTGAGTTTTTCTTTTTTCTAACATGCTTAGTTAAAAGAGTTTATCCATTCTTTTAGCAATTGATCGTAATCGTTTACTAAAAATCTTGGTCCAATTGGACTAATAGAGACTTCGCCTCTGGTTAAGGTTGCAATATCAGAGTTTTCTTCATTCTCAGGTACTTTATTTCTGTGAGTTATCCAGAATTGATCTTTTCCTGAATTTAAAGTTTCTTTACGTGGCGGGTTTCTTTTTCCCCACGAACCAGGGTAAGTGAGTTTTAGTCTATTAATCTCTTCATAATTAAGATTAGGAACATTAACATTTAGTGTTATTTTAGAATCTATTTTAATTTCGTGTAATTTCTCAATGATATCTGCACCTATCTTTGCAGCAGTTAAAAAATTAGGTTGGGATTTACCTTCTGAACCAGGTTGTATAAATGCTGCTGCAGAAATAGCAATTGATGGAATAGAAAATTCCCTACCTTCCATGGCTGCCCCAACCGTACCGGAATAGAGTAAATCTTCTGCCATATTTGCCCCATAGTTTATACCGCTCAACAATAAATCTGGTTCAAATGGACAAAGTTGATTTAAACCCAAATGTACACAATCAACTGGAGTTCCGTTGATAGCTATAAAATTTTCTTTTATTTTAATGGGGAATAGAGGCCTTTTGGTTGTAATAGATGAACCAGCTCCGCTCATTTCTTTTTCCGGAGCTATAACGAAAACCTCATGTTCCTTTATTAATTGGTCGTGAAGTACATTTATGCCTTCAGCATGAATGCCGTCATCATTACACAGCATTATTTTCATAAAAAACTATTTAATCCTTTTTTCAATCAGGGAAACTGTTTGGCAAGCAATTCCTCTTTTTTCTCCTTCAAAGCCCAAGCCATCTGTTGTAGTAGCCTTACAACTAACGCACCCCTTTTCAACTCTAAGGTCCTTAGAAAGAAAATCAATTATTAAATCTGCTTTTTGGTTAATTTTTGGGGTTTCTGTTATTAAAGTAATATCAACATTGATAACTTTATATTTATTTGCATCCAGGAGATCCATAACTTGAGTTAAAAGAACTCTACTTGATATGTCTTTATTTTTTGGATCTTTTGATGAAAACAGACTACCAATATCACCTAATGCAGCTGCTCCTAAAAGAGAATCAATAACAGAATGGATAATAACATCTCCATCGGAGTATGCTTCTAAGGCATATTCACATTCAATAAAAACACCACCGAGATACATCCCCTTTCCGGGTATGAGTTTATGGGCATCATATCCAATTCCAACTCTCAAATTAACTCTCCATTCTTCCTTGAGAAGAAAGTATTGATTTAATCAAATTTAAATCTTCAGGAAAGGTTAGTTTTATATTATCTTTAAACCCTTGAACCATTTTTAATTTTCCACCATTAGCTTCTATTAAACTAGCTTCATCAGTAAATTCTTTATTTAGATTCTCTTCTGAAACATTTTTTACTAGGACTTCTTTTTTAAAAATTTGAGGAGTAAAGGCTCTCCATAGCTCAGCTCTATCAAGAGTACTTAATATAAAAGATTCCTTAACTGATACTTTCTTTATGGTATCTGAACAAGGGATGCCTAAAACAACTCCATCTACTTCATTGTCTATTGAATCAAGTGCTAGTTGAACATCAGAGCTCCTTAAACAAGGCCTCACAGCATCGTGGATAAGAAAATAATCAAAGGATACATCTGACTGTTCCCAGAATTTAATTCCGTTAGCAACAGATTTGAATCTGCTATGTCCCCCTTCAGCTATAAAGATTTTAGGATTATCTATTGGATCTAGAGCTTTATGGTATTGATCATCAGGTGGAACTAGCACGCAAATTCCAATACATTCAGAAAAATCTAGAAGGGGTCTAATACTTAACTCAAGCACGGTTCTTCCATCTAGTTTCAGGAATTGTTTTGGTACTTCTCCAGAGTACCTACTACTCTTCCCGGCAGCTGGAATAATGGCAACAAAGTTATTCATTGATCTTGATTAGATATTTTAGGATCAATTTCTTTGTCTTTAGTCAGCTCAGATTGAAATTTATAAAAAGTCTCACCTGGTTTTATCAAACCTAATTCATATCTAGCCAACCCTTCAATGGCATTTCTTTCTGATCTTAATTGTTCTTTTTCTTGTTCCAACAAAAGATTGCTTCTCTCTAGTTCTAAAGTTAATTGTTCCTTTTCTTTAAACTCTTCCTTTAAATCCTGCAGATTTGAATACCCATAGTCCCCAGACCAAATATTAACTTGTATCATTATCAGAAAGACCAACAAAAGTATTACTGAAGGAAAGAAGATATAGTCATCCTTATTAAGCTTTTTTAGTTTATAAAGCTTCATTTTTCCCAACAAAAGGAATTTTAAATTTCTCTTCTAAAATTATTAAGCGATTATATTTTGAGACTCTATCAGTCCTAGAAGGAGCTCCCGTTTTAATTTGTCCAGCAGCCAAACCGATAGCAAGATCAGCTATAGAAGTATCTTCAGTTTCACCTGAGCGATGCGAGATAATAGTTTTGTAACCATTTTCTTGAGATAAAGCTACTGCTTCTAAAGTCTCAGAAATCGTTCCTATTTGATTCATTTTAATAAGTACTGAGTTTGCTACACTTTCTTCTATTCCCCTTTTTATCCTTTCAGGATTAGTAGCAAAGAGGTCATCACCAACTAATTGCACTTCTGAACCCAAAGTTTGTGTTAAGGACTTCCACCCTTCCCAATCATCTTCATCTAAGCCATCTTCAATTGAATTAATGGGGTATTTTGAGGTTAAAGTTTTGAGATAACTAATCATCTCTCCAGGATTAAGATGCTTATCTTCTCCTTGTAGAATATATTTATTTTCGTTGAAAAACTCTGAAGAAGCAGGGTCTATACATACAAAAACATCCTTTCCAGCTTCATAACCAGAAGCTTTTATTGCTTTAAGAATAAGCTCTATTGCTTCCTCAGCTGTTGCTAATTGAGGTGCGAAACCCCCTTCATCACCTACGGAAGTAATTAAATTTTCACTTTTAAGCAAATTCTTAAGTTCATAAAAAATTTCTACACCACAACGTAAGGCTGATTTAAAAGTATTAAATCCTAAAGGTTGAATCATGAATTCTTGAAAATCAATCTTATTATCAGCATGAACTCCTCCATTCAAAATATTTAACATAGGTGCAGGAAGAATAGGTTCTTTATTTAACTTAGAAACTTGTTTATTTATAGAATGTATATATTGATAAAGAGGCATAGACCTAGAAACAGCGGATGCCCTTAAGTTAGCTAGAGAAACAGCTAAAATTGAATTTGCTCCTAGAGCACTCTTATTATGAGTTCCATCGGCTTTACATAAATTAGTATCTATAAACTTCTGGTCTAAAGGATCTAAACCAATGATTGATTCTTTTAATTCATTTTTTATAAAATTGATTGCCTTTGAGACTCCTCTTCCGTTGTACCTAGACTTATCTCTGTCTCTAAATTCTAAAGCTTCGTGCTTACCTGTTGAGGCACCAGAAGGTACATATGCTATTGAAGAGTTGTTATCTGAGAGTATTACTTCTGCCGCTATAGTAGGGCTTCCTCGGGAATCTAATACTTCAAAAGCTAAAATATCTTTGATAGTTAATTTAGCCACTTTTAACTTATCTCTATTTCAGAAAATGTTTTTACTAACTTATCAATAGCCTTAATCTGGTGCAAGAATTCTTTTAGATGTTTTAAAGGTAAGGCACAAGGACCATCACATTTAGCTTTATCTGGATCAGGATGTGTTTCTAAGAACAAACCAGCAATACCTATAGATATTGCAGATTTAGCTAGATCTAGAGCTAACGATCTTCTTCCAGAAGTACTTTCACCTTTCCCCCCAGGTTCCTGTAGAGAATGAGTCACATCAAAAATTACTGGGTAGTCATATCGCTTTAGCTCAGCCAAACCCAGCATATCAACCACAAGGTTGTTATAGCCAAATGTAGTTCCTCTTTCACATAACAAGATATTCTTGTTATTAAAATGTTCGAATTTAGTAATAATATTTTTCATCTCAGCCGGTGAAATAAATTGACCCTTCTTAACATTAACAGGCAGTCCAGTTATAGCTGCACTAGAAATTAAATCTGTTTGTCGACATAGAAATGCAGGGATCTGTATGACATCCAATATTTCTTTAGCCTTTTCAACTTCTCCCGGAGAGTGGACATCAGACATTACAGGCACTTTGTAATCTGATTTAATCTTTCCTAACACCTCTAGACCTTTTTCAATTCCTGGTCCCCTAAAAGATTCAATTGAAGACCTGTTAGCTTTATCATAAGAAGCTTTGAAAATAAAAGGGATGTCCAGTTCATCACACACTTTTTTCAATTCTCCTACCACTTCTTTAACTATAGATTCATCCTCTAGAACATTAAGACCAGATATAAGAACAAGACTTGACTTGTTGCTTAAAGAAATTTCACCTACTTTTACTTTTTTCACTTTAACTGCCTAATCGGCTCTGCTTTTGATCTTTAGCTGCATTAATAAATCCTTTAAATAGTGGGTGACCTTCCCTAGGGCAAGAAGTAAATTCTGGGTGGAACTGGCATCCTACAAACCAAGGGTGCTCACTCATTTCTACAACTTCAACAAGATTTTTATCTTTTGACTTCCCTACTATATTTAGGCCCGACGATTCTAACTGATCTACATAATAGTTATTTACTTCATATCTATGTCGATGCCTTTCTTGAATAGTGTTCTGTCCGTATAGTGAGCTGGTTAAAGAGTTTCCAGAAAGTAAGCATTCTTGCGAGCCTAAACGCATAGTGCCGCCTAGATCTGAGTTTTCATCGCGTTTTTCAATACCACCATCTGAGTCCATCCACTCATGTATCAATCCAACTACTGGATAATTAGTATTGCTGTCAAATTCACTACTATTTGCTCCTTTAAGATTCAAAACATTTCTTGCAAACTCTATGATTGCTACCTGCATGCCTAAACAGATGCCTAAGTATGGAATTTTATTTTCTCTTGCATACTCTGCAGCTGTAATCATTCCTTCAATTCCCCTGTGCCCAAAGCCTCCTGGTACAAGAATGGCATCTACCCCATTTAAGACTTTACTAACATTACTAGGTTCAATAATCTCCGAATCAATATGACTAATATTAATTTTCAATTCGTGTTGTATACCACCATGAACTAAAGCTTCGTTAAGTGATTTGTATGCATCTTTAAGATCCATATATTTACCAACCATAGCAATAGTTACATCATTTGTTGGGTTGGTGTGGGCTTCAGTTACTTTCTTCCAGTCCTCGAGGTCTGGCTTCCTGCAGGAAAGTTCCAGCTTTTCAGTAACAATGTCATCAACCTTTTGAATACTTAACTGAATTGGTATTTTGTATATTGATTCAACATCAGGTACAGAAATCACGCTTTGTTTCTCCACGTTAGTAAATAGCGCTATCTTTTCCCTGGCTTCATCAGAAAGTTCCTTGTCAGATCTACAAACAAGAATGTCGGGCTGAAGGCCATGAGATAACATTTCTTTAACTGATCTTTGTGTTGGTTTAGTTTTAGTCTCTCCTGCTGCAGCTATATAAGGAACTAGAGTTAGATGCATAAATAAAGTTCTTTTGGAGCCAAGCTCTATTTTCATTTGCCTAATAGCTTCTAGAAAAGGTTGTGATTCTATATCACCAACTGTTCCTCCAATCTCAACTATGGCTACTTGAGAATCTTTCGCACCCTTTAAAATCCTTCTTTTAATCTCATCAGTTATATGAGGTATAACTTGAACTGTACCGCCTAAATAATCACCCTTTCTTTCGTTTTTTAAGACGGTCTCATATACTTGTCCAGTAGTAAAATTATTGTCTTTGGACATCTTAGATTTGATAAATCTTTCGTAATGACCCAAATCTAAATCTGTTTCTGAACCATCTTCAGTTACAAAAACTTCACCATGTTGAAAAGGACTCATGGTTCCTGGATCCAAATTAATATATGGATCCAACTTCATGATAGTTACTTTTATACCTCTGCTCTCTAACAAAGCTCCTAATGAAGCTGAGGTAATACCTTTACCTAAAGAAGATACCACTCCTCCTGTAACAAAAATGAATCTAGTTTCTGAATTTCCCATCTCTATATCAAGCAGAAAAAAGTCTCTGAACGATGGCCCTACAGATTAACAAAAAGTAGGTTGAGTCACAACGTAAATAATTATTAGGTATAGATTAAATTATTTGTAGATCAGTTATCTTCATTGTCTTCATAGTACTGAGTAGGATATCTTTCTTCCCTAGCTAGATTCTCGAATTTAGCTATTGAGTCCCTAAAGGCAAGAGAAGTGGTTCTAGTAGGCCCGTTCCTTTGTTTAGCTATATTAATCTCAGCTTTCCCTTTATTTTCTAAATCATTCCTATCGTAGTATTCATGTCTATATAAGAAAGCAATCACATCCGCATCTTGTTCTATAGCTCCAGAATCTCTTAAATCAGCCAATATAGGTCTTTTATTAGGTCTCGATTCAACTGCCCTATTTAACTGTGAGAGCGCAACTATTGGGACATCTAGTTCCTTTGCCAGAGCTTTAAGAGATCGACTTATCTCACTAATTTCTTGTACCCTATTATCGCTCCTACCGTGTACTTGCATTAGTCCAATATAATCTACTATGATCATGGCTAAATCCTTGTCTTCTCTCTTTACCCTTCTAGCCCTAGATCTCAATTCTGTAGGACTCAGTGCAGGGGTATCATCAAGAAGAATGTTTTTACTGCTTAATATGGACAAAGCTTTATCTATCCCTTCCCAATCTTTATCCTGAAGTTGCCCTCTCATTAGTCTTTGTAGATCTATATTTGCTATGCTAGAAATAAACCTTCTTACTACTTGTTCTGCAGACATTTCCATACTAAAGATCAATACAGTTTGATCTGTTTGTCTTGCTACATTCTCAGCTATGTTAAATGCTAAGGCTGTTTTCCCCATAGACGGTCTTCCAGCAATAATAATTAGATCAGATTTTTGAAACCCTAGAGTAATTTCATCTATTTCAGTAAATCCAGTACTCACTCCTACCAGAGAATCTCCTGACTCGTTTGCTTCTTGTATATTGGAATAAACTGGTCCCAATAGCTCCCTTATTCCCTTTGGACCCGATGATCTTTTAGCATCATCCCTTAAGCTTAAGATGCTTTCTTCAGCATGGTCAATAATTTGATCGCTACCAGAAGAATCTGACTCTCTTGCATTCTGGGCTATCTGGTCTACTGTAGTTATTAATCTTCTTAAATTAGATCTTTGCTTAATTATTTCAGCGTAACTTTCTATATTAGCTACACTAGGTGTCTCTTTGGCAAGCTGAGTTAAATAACCCTTACCCCCTAAGTTAACTAGCCCAGGTAGATCACCATTTCCTTCAAGAGCTTCTTGTACTGTTATAAGGTCTACAGGTTTACCTAGATCCTGTAGATTTTTGATAGTTTTAAAAATTAATTTATGTTCTTTTTTGTAGAAGTCTTCTTCTAGAACAACACTTGCCACTAGATCCCATGCATCATTTTTTAACATGATGCCTCCTAATACCGCTCTTTCAGCTTCTACTGAGAAGGGAAGCTGTTCATTTGAGGAAAGGTTTTGGGGCATGTAAATATAATTCTGAGTCTTTTTTATTAGACCCTAATTTTCCCACTGGATTAGATTTAAAACAACAGAAACTTACACTATTCTTCGGCTTTAATAGTTATGGAAATTTCTTGAATAACTTCTGGATGAAGTTCCAAATCTATTTTATATTCTCCAAGTTTTTTTAGAGTTCCTTCTGGTAACCTGATTATTCCTTTCTCAATCTCTATACCTTGTTCACTTAAGGCATCTGAAATCTCTCTAGTTCCAATAGAACCGTATAAAGTGCCTTCTTCTGAAACCGGAACAGTAATAGAAATATCTAAAGATTCTAATTTGTTAACTAAGTCTAATGCTAACGATTTTCTTTCTAATTCAGCTTTTTCTAAAGATGATTTTCTTTGCTCATATTCGGCTTTGTTTTCTTCATTTGCTTTGATTGCTTTACTGAAAGGAATTAAGAAATTCCTAGCGTAGCCTGATTTGACATTAACTAAATCTCCTGGATCCCCTAATTTAGTTATTTTTTCTAAAAGAATAACTTCCATAGTTATTTATAATGAGAGTCGGTATAAGGTAGAAGAGCTAAATGCCTAGCTCTTTTTATAGCTGTAGTAAGTTGTCTCTGGTATTTAGCAGAGGTACCAGTTACCCTTGCTGGCATTATTTTTCCGGTTTCCGTAACAAATTCTTTTAATAAATTAATGTCTTTATAATCAATCTCTTCAATACCTAACGAGGTAAACTTACAAAATCTTCTTCGATTTTCTTGATCTGGACGTCTTTTTTTAAAATTCTTCTTTTGCTTTCTCGGCATAGCCCTTATCCCTCATTGACCTTAACTTCTTCTTCAGGTTTTCCTGTGTTTTCTTTTTCTTCAGGTTTTTCATCCACTGAATTCAATTTAGGTTTTATAACTTCCTCCTTGTCACCCAGGTTCTCCTTATCTTCTTGCTCAGTTTGAGAAGATAAAGCTGACAATTCTGTTTCAGCCTTATTCTTAGTTACAATCAAATCTCGAATAATTGAGTCATTGAATTTAAAAGAAGATTTTATTTCATCTAGAGCATCTTTATTACACTCTACATTCAGTAGAGCATATGAAGCTTTAAATTGATCCTCTATTGGATAAACTAATTTTCTTCTTCCTATATTCTCTAAACGATGAACTGTTCCACCTGATTCTTTAACTATAGAAGAGAACTTATTTAAAACTGATTGTGTTTGATCTGATTGATCGGGATGAACCAAAAAAACTATTTCGTAATGTCTCATTTATACCTCTCGGTTTTTTAGCTCTCCCCTATAATCAGTAGAGAGCAAGGTATCAAGGATGCGCATTCTATTTGAGCTTATTGCTTCAAGCAAGATGTATTTAATATCCTTACTATTAAATTATTAAAATCTATTCCTTCAATGGCAGCTGATTTTGGTACCAGACTTTTCTCTGTTAAACCAGGTACTGTGTTGATTTCAATTAACTGGAAGTTGTTTTCTCTGTCTTTGATTAAATCAACTCTACCCCAGCCCTTGCAACCTAAACAAGAGAAAGCATGGAAAGAAAATTCTTTAACAGTATCTAACTCAACAGCATTTAAATCTGACTTTAAGTATTCTGTATCATTTCTAATATATTTTGCTTCAAAATCATAAAATGAGTTTTTTGGTTTGATGCTAACAGGTGTCAAAATCTCTTCACCAAGAATAGGAACTGTAATTTCCTCTCCTTCAACAAAAGCTTCGACTAAAAGAGTGTCATCATATTTAATGGCTTCTTTCATAGCATCTTCTAAAGATGTATCGCCTCCTGGATGGACAATAGTTATGCCAAAACTAGAGCCTTCTCTAGCTGGTTTTACTACAAATGATTCTTTTAAAGGACTTATATCATCTTCTGCAGACAAAAATGGGGAAGTTTCTAGATCACTGGTTCCAGCATTTTTGATTTCTACAAAATCAGGAGTGGGTAAAGATAACTCTCTCCATATTTTTTTAGTTTCAGATTTATTCATAGAAATTTCACATGATTTAGAATCACTACCAGTGAATTGAATATTATTTTCTTCTAGAATCCTCTGAATGTACCCATCTTCGCCCCCTCTTCCATGCAAAGCTATAAAAACTAGATCTAATGAGTTGACGATCCCTTTGATCTCATCTGGTGAAGTAAGGTCTATACCTGTCACACTAAGACCTAGGGATTTAATAGAATCCGTTACAGCTTTTCCTGTTTTCAAGGAAATCTCCCTTTCAGCTGACCAGCCTCCCATTAACACAGAAATCTCTCTGTCTATTAAATTGCTTAGATTTTGGTCCTCCACCATTAGCTACTCTCCAGCATTAATTTCTTAGAAATATCAGAGATACTTCCAGCTCCTTGGATTAATAGAACTTCTTTTTTCTTAGAAAAAGAGGAATTTATTAATTCTAAAGCTTGCTTAGTAGAGTTAGCTAACAATAAATTTTTAAGACCTTTGTCTTTAAGGCTCTCAAGTAGTGCTGAGGAGCTTATTCCATCAATAGGTTTTTCTCCTGCTGAATATATTTCCAAAAGAATTAGTCCTTCAACTAGTTGAAGGACTTCTACAAATTCTTCATATAAATCCTTGGTTCTGGAAAACCTATGAGGTTGAAATACCATAGTTATTTCTGATCCTGGGAAAGATTCTCTTAAAGTAAGAATAGTATTCCTAATCTCAGTGGGATGATGTCCATAGTCATCTATTACAACAGTGTCACCTAAGTTTCCTAAAAATTCCATCCTTCTTCGTATTCCAGAAAATTTTTCTAAAGCTGACTTTATGTTTATTAAGGATACACCTTCTTCTATAGCCAAAACTGAAGCTGCTGTTGCATTTAAAACGTTGTGTTTACCTGGCAAATTTAATTTTAGGCGAGATACAGAATCCTTATCATAGGATAAAGTAAATTCAGATGTAAAAGATTCAGTCTTGTAATTGCTTATGATGTAATCATTGTGGTCCTCAAAGCCATAAAGGATTGTCTTTCTTGAAAAGGAGCCTACTAATTTTTTAATGATTGGATCATCTCCACAAGCAACCAGTAGACCGTTAAAAGGTAACTTTTTTACAAATTTAATAAAAGCTTCTTCAAGATTATTCATATTATTTTTGTAATTAACTAAATGATCAGCATCTATATTGGTTATTATTTCTAATGAGGGTTGTAACATTAAAAAAGACTTGTCACTTTCATCTGCTTCCGCAAGCATATAATCTCCGGTTCCTAGCTTTGCATTGGAAGAAAAGCTATTGATAATCCCTCCATTAATAAAGGTTGGGTCTAACATTGCTTCAGTCATAATTGAAGCTAAGATACTAGTAGTAGTAGTTTTGCCATGAGTTCCAGCAATTGCTACTCCTCTTTTCATGTTCATTAAGCTTGATAAAAGTTCAGCCCTTTCAAGAATAGGTAAACCCAACTTACGAGCATGAGTGAGCTCAACATTTGTGCCTTCAATAGCTGTAGATTTAATGACCATATCCACATCATCTAGATTAGTTACCTTATGACCGATGCTTAAATTTATTCCTAAGACCTCTAGTCTTTCAGTAACTTCTGATTCCTTAATATCTGATCCAGATACTTCATAACCTAAATTAAATAGAACTTCAGCTAAACCGCTCATACCGCTGCCTCCTATACCTATAAAAAAGATTTTATTAGGTGTCTTCTTGGAGGGATTCATCTATTTTCTTAAAAATTACTTTTGCTGCATCTGGAAGATAGGCAAGTTTAGCTGAATTAGCCATTGAAAGTCTTTCCTCATTATCAAATGCAAGCTTTGTAAGCACAAAAGCCAATTCCGAAATATTTTCTTCTTCTGATGTTATGACCTTAGCTGCTCCAAGATCTTCTAAATATTTAGCATTTAAAGCTTGATGTGCGTCGGTTGCCCAGGGCAAGGGAAGTAAGATACTAGGTGTGTATGTCGCTATCAATTCAGAAATAGTCATTGCTCCTGCCCTGCTAATGACTAAATCCGAGTTATTATAAACTTCTCCCATATTTTCAATAAATGATTCAACCTTGTAATTAATCTTTAATTCTTTGTAGAATTCTTCTAACTTACTCTTATCTGAAACACCTGTTTGATGAATGATGCTCCAACTCTCCTTTTCTTTAACTTTTTTTAATGCTTCCATCACTAACCCATTAAGTTGTGAAGATCCTTGGCTGCCCCCTAGTATCAATAGTTTAAATTCACCATTAAAAGTCTCTTCGTTATTAGTATTAATAAAAGAAGTAATTTCAGCTCTTACTGGATTTCCTACAAAAATGATTTTTTCGTTGTTCTTGTCAAAAGATTGGGGAAATCCTTCAAAACCGTTCCTCGCAAAATGCACTAATAACTTATTTGCTGAGCCGGCTACACTATTTTGTTCATGAATAAATAGAGGAATTCTTAAAACTCGTGAAGCAAGTCCTGGTCCTAAACTTGAATAGCCTCCAAAGCAAAATATAAAGTTAGGTTTAAGTTGCCTAAAGATATAAATAGATTTAATAAAAGAAAGTAAAAAGTGATAGATAGAAACGATTTTTTCTTTATAAGTTTTTTCCCTAAAACCTGAAGACATGATTGGTTGGAAGAAAAAATCTTCTTTTAGAGAAAGTTCTTGTTCTAAAGAATTTTCTTTTCCCATCCAATGTATCTGCACTCCAGAATTTTTAAATTGCCTAGCTATTTCCAGAGCTGGGTAAACATGACCTCCTGTACCCCCCGCAACAAATAAAGCTTTCATTAGAAACTCACCCTTCTAGAAATACTTATTGATGGCATTGCAGATTTCGTTTCCTGATCAACTCGAAGAACCAATGCACAAAGAGAGCACATAATTAATAAATTTGTACCTCCATAGCTTAAAAAGGGCAAAGTAAGACCTTTAGTAGGCAACAGTCCTGTTGCTACTCCAACGTTAATAAAAGTATGAAGGCCTATTAATATACCAACTCCATATGAAATTAAAAAACCAAAATATAGATTTCGTTCAAGGGCTTTTCTTCCGATATAAAAACTCCTGAAAGAAATAAAAAATAGAGTTGCAATAATTATTATCGCAGTAAAAAGACCCATCTCCTCAACTATTATAGAAAAAATAAAATCAGTATGTGCATCTGGAAGATATCCCAATTTCATAAGACCTTCTCCTAAGCCAACTCCAAACCATTCTCCCCTACCTATAGCCATAAGAGATAAAGTTAATTGATAACCTCCACCAAAAGGATCCGTCCAAGGATCCATAAAAGAAATAATCCTTTCCCATCTCCATGGGACAAAAACGATTAAGGCCAAG
>CAXFFS010000002.1:0-36862 GCA_964002385.1 uncultured Gammaproteobacteria bacterium
GAAGAAGGATTGGTCAGACTATCAGTTGGAATTGAATCTGGTGAGGATCTTTTAGGTGATCTGGATCAGGCTCTTAATGGCCTTTAGAGGTATGCCAATTCACTGTTCTAGAAGTTTTATGGATTTGATCAGCTACTCCTAAAACCAGACTAAATAAGGCCATTCTTATCACTACACCGTTATCTGCTTGTCTGAATATAGCGAGGTTTGGGTTCTCGTAAAGATCTGAATCAAGTTCATTTGCTTCCTTTCTAGAATCCCTTGGCAAAGGGTGCATAATTACAGTGTTGGGTTCACAATTGGCTGTATATATCTCTTTATTTAAGCTCAATAACCCTTTGTATTTTTTGGCATCAGATTTATCTTTAAATCTCTCCTCTTGAATTCTAGTCATATAGATTATGTCTACTTCTGTTATGCCTTCCTCAAGATCTTCAGATTGACTTATTTTTATCCCTGCTTTTGTAAGAAGATCTATATAAGAATTAGGTAGGCTTAATTCTTTAGGGGAAATTAAGTTGATGGTGGCACCTTCGTATAGGCAAAGAATCTTGATGAGCGAGTGAACTGCTCTACCAAATTTTAAATCTCCAACCAAGGCTATCCTGAGACCGTCTACTGTTTTCTTTTTTGCTTCTAGCTCTTTTTTTATTGTATACAGATCAAGAAGGGCTTGGGTAGGGTGCTCATTGGAACCATCACCACCGTTTATAACAGGTACTCGGCTGGCTTCCGAAAAAGATCTTACTGAGTCTTCGTCAGGGTGACGCATGACAATAATGTCACTGTAACTGCTTAATACCTGAGCAGTATCTATTAAAGATTCACCTTTTATCAATGAAGAAGTTCCAACCTCGGTGGTTTCTCTTACTGCTCCTCCCAAGAGGTTAAATGCTGCTCCAAAGCTTATTCGGGTTCGAGTACTTGGTTCAAAGAACATATTTCCTAAAATTGCACCTTCCAGAACACGAGTTACTTTTTTTCTTAAAGAATAGGGTTCCAGGTCATCAGCTACAGAAAAAAGCTGGTCTATATCTGAACGATCAAATTGGTCTGTTGAGAGGATGTGACTACCTTTAAAATCCACTAAAGTTTCAACCTTTTTTTTATTCTAACATTCTTAAGAAGAATTTTCGTGTGAGATGAATATGGGTGAAGACCAAGCTCTTTCTCCTATGGGAGCAAGACAATCATCTTTCGGATCAAATTTAGAACCACTTGCGTAACATGGTACTGTTTTTATACATTCTCCTTCTTCATCCAGTACGCATCTTAAAGGGTCACCACCAACCGCTAGTGTTTCTTCTTGAATAGCTCTTACGTAGTAAACAGTTTCATTTTTATCTATGAGAAAATCAGAATCGGTAAACTGGAAGCTACAGCCCTCACCTTTGTCTTGGCATTTAAAGACCTTCCAGGGATCTTGTATAGCTGTATTTAAATTATCTAAATCCTTTGTTACATTTATCTTTACTACTTCAATTCTATCTATTTTATTCCTTTCGTTTGTAGGGTTGTAACATTCATTTAGACAGAGTTTAGATATTTTATTTTTGTCTAAGGAAGTGTGTACATAATCAGGACAACCTGGTTTTTGCTTGAACGAGCCAATGGCTTTTACTAAAAAGTTTGGTTTAGTTTGTGTTAAAGAAATTTCACTTCCCATAGGTATCTTACCCAATAAGGGATGAATGAAATCAAACCAAAGTAAAATTCTTTCCCCAGATGTGGCATAGACTTCTCGATTATAGAGCGAATCGAATAAGTAGTTTCTGTCTAAGGATTTGGCGTGCACAGCTACCAACCCACCAGTTGAATAGAAAGACGCTCCGCGCTCTGGAGGTATTAGCCAAGTTAAATTATCTTTTGCCCCCCAGGAATCACCCATAGCTTTCCTGGCAAACTCTTTATATCCAGATCCTGCTCTTGCTTTGTGATTGTCTGTGGATCCTATGAGTCCTAGTTTAAAGCGATTTACTGAATTACCTGAAATAACTTTTGAAGCAAGAGCTGCCTGAGCACTCATTTTCGGCCTGTAAGTATAAGCAGGCAAGAACGCATCTTGGATTTGCCCACATTGCAACCAGTCTTCTGGCTCGGCACCTTCAATAATTCCGAATCTAGTTATGTCCGTTATTCTATTTACAAATTCTTGTTCTGCTTTTTCTTTACTATCTTCACATGAACCTTCACCTTTTAATTCACATTGTTGTCTAGCTATCTCTCCGGCTCGCCAACAACAGGGTTCAAATCCACTAGTAGGTTTTGGACATGCATTTTTTCCATTGTCAGTTTTAATAAAATGCTGAATATCTTTATAAACTTCGGAGTTACCATGACCAGAGTAGACTTCAAAAAGACGCTGTCGATCTGGATCATGCTGATTCATGTCTAGTTGAGAGCTCATAGAAGAGTTAGCAGGTGCATGTATTCCCCAAGAAGTTCCATGAGGTATAACCAATGCATCTAGATTTAGTTCATCAAGCCTATCGAACAACTCTCTAGGTGTTGAAGCTTGTTCTTTACATTCACTCTGCAATATTTCTTTTTCATTTAGTTGTGAACATGAAGGAATAGAGTAGGTTTCATTTCTGTAAGCAAGAAAGTCTAAATCTATTTTTTCTGGGGGAAAATCTGCTAATAGTATTAAAGAAGGAGTGATTCTGCTTTTTAAAATGTAATCCAAGCCAGTTAGTCCAGCCCCAATAGGAACTTTAGGCAGGTTATCCATATCCCTTAATATTACGTTTTTATGACCATAGTGCTCATCTGGATTTCCCGCTTCTCCTACCATTTGAGTCCACTCCCAACCTGCAAAAGCTATAAGATCAGTGTCAGCATTTGATGAAACTACATTACAAGACCTTGTTGCCTGGATAGTCTTATCCCACATGTCCTTAGTGATTCCTTCAGCGTGATCTGTAATAGAGAAAAAATCTAATGCAGAGCAGAACCTAGCAAAGTTGCAGGCATCAGCAGGTGGATGAGCACCTTCACCTTGAAGCATAGGTAGGCTAAAAAAGAACGCGTCTTGAGAGAAAGTTGTATGAACGTGAAGGTCTCCAAAAAAAATTTGTTTTTCTTCTGTAATTTCTAAATTAATTATAGGCCTTGTTTCTTCAGAAATTTGACCGTCCTGAGGAAGTGAACCGAAGATTCCTCTTGCAGTGATGGTGTATAGAAAAACAAATAAAATAAAAAGAAAAAGGCCGTACTTAAGAAATTTCATAATCAAGGTAATCCTTTTCCTCTTACTGATATCCATTCATTCGTTGGGCTGTCCAATTCTCCAAAGTCTGTTCCTGTTTCAGCAAAGTGATAAACCATAGCTGTTCTTCTGTTGTTTGATTTATTGTCGTAAGACTTGTGCATAAGAAAACTATGAAATAAAAGTAGATCTCCTGTATTTAAGAATAAGGGCATTTCTTTTTTAAAATCATGATCTTTTATTTCAGTGTATCCGTAATTTGAACCCGGTCTGTCATCAGGTAGATGTTCATGAATAACCTCCTTATGTGATCCAGGCAAGATGACCAAACAACCATTTTCTTTTGTCGCTGCACTGGTTGCCAACCAAGCCCCGACCTGAGGGGCTCTGTCAAAGGGAAAGTAAGAAGAGTCTTGGTGCCATGGTTGACCCCATGCCCCAGGATTTTTAAAGATAAATTGACTTAAGAAACAATCAATATTCTCACCTAAGATATCCTCAACTATATTTAGCAGATCATCTCTTTTTATAAACTCATTGAAGATCCCTGTTTGGTGGAGTCTAAAGACTTTAGACATTTCGTCTTCAATATTCTCTATTTTGTGTGAAGGTTTCATTTCTCTTATACCAATATGCCCCTGATCAATATAGGCATGATTGAATTCTTCCGAGTTACCTACCATGGAGCGAACTATATCAATCACCGTTTGGTTAATTTCTATGCATTTGTCTTCAGGGAAAAAATTTGGAATTAATATGAAACCTTTTTCATTCCATGATTGTTTTTGAGTTTGGGATAAATATTTGGTTTCTTCTATAAGCTTTGAAGAAATTCTTCCTTTTTGTTTGTTTATTCTGTTAGTAAATTCTTCTTTTGAAGAATTACCTTGTTCTTCCTTAGCCATTCAATGCCTCTACAAACCAATTTTATTTATTATTTAACCAACTTGGTGGTTAAAAAGCATTTTATTTGAGAAGATGCAATATTCAAATTATTTAAAAAAGGAGTATATATGGCAAGTTTTGATGAGCTAAAGGCGCAAATGGAGGGGTCTTTTGTTGCTGAAGGCGCTACTGGGTTAGAAGCTAGTATCCAAATAAATATTGAAGGATTGACGAATTTTTTTATTGATATAAATGACGGAAATCTTAATGTAGAAGAGGGTGATCATTCCGATCCTAAACTGACACTAACTTTTGATAGCTATGAGACTATGGAATCAGTTTTTTCTGGTGATCAGGCCGCTGCTATGCAAGCTTTTATGACAGGAAAGGTAAAGTTTGATGGAGACATGACTTTGGGACAGAAACTAGGCTCCGTTTTTAAAGCCCCTGAATAAAGATTAACTTTTATACTTAACCGAACAACCGTAAGGTTTACTTACCTTGGTAGAGATTGCTTGACCATCTTGCATCTCACCTAGAACATTTTTGACATAGTTATCAGCGTCTAACAGATTTTTGGTCCAAAAGTTTGGACCACCAGCATCATCAATAGCACCTTGATACCGAAGTGCCCCTTTTTTATCGATGACATACATGTGCGGAGTTGTTTTAGCTCCATACATTTTTCCTACTCCACCCTCAGAATCAAATAAAACATGATTAGGTTGAGCATTTCTGGTCGTAGTAAGTTCATTAGCTTTGGCCGGAAGAACGTAACCCTGTGTGCCTGGTGCAGAAGAAATTATTGTTAACCAAACAACCCCCTGGTCCTTAGCTTGCTCTTGTGTGTTTTGCATATTTCCAGTTGCGTAGTGTTTGGCAACATAAGGACAATCATGATTTGTCCACTCAAGCACTACTGTTTTTCCTTCAAAGTTTGATAGAGAAATATTTTCTCCATAGGAATCCACTAACTCAAAGCTAGGTGCAGATAAGTCTGTGGATACCGAAGCAGAATTTATATTAATAAAGAATAAAAATAGTAAAGATAATAGGTATTTCATTAAACCTCCTGTGACTAGGTAATCTTAATTAATTTCGTTCAAAAAATCTAACAATAGGCTCTCAGTTAAAAGTTCTGGCAATATAGTCGGAGCACCTACTGGGGGAAATAATAGATACAAAGGCACTCCAGTTCTTCCATATCTAGCTAGTATGGAAGCTATTTCAGGATCTTTTCTTGTCCAGTCTGCTTTTAAATACACTATGTCTTTTTCACGCAATAGCTTTTTGACATTATCTTGATCAAGTGCAATTGCTTCATTTACTTTGCAGGTAATACACCAATCAGCAGTGAAGTTCACAAAAATAGCTTTCTTTTCAGATCTAAGAGAGCTGAGTTTTTGGGCGCTAAAGTTATTCACTTCATTTCTTAAATTAGAAGATTCGTCGTCTTGGTTAAGAGGTATTAACCAAATAGAAAAGATCATAAGTCCGAGTGAGAAAAGAACAGTTATTCGTCTAAGAAGTTGATCTGAACTTTGTGTTTTTTCCATAAGCCATAAAGCTAAAGCAATTAGTAAGGCTCCAACCAAGACAGCAAAAACGGATTCCATATCTACCTGTGCGCTAAGAACCCAAGCCAACCATAAAGCCGCTGCCCACATTGGGAAAGCCATGATCTGTTTAAAGGTCTGCATCCATTCACCTGGTTTTGGCAATTTAGATAAAAGCTGAGGATAGATACTTAACATTAAATAAGGGAGTGAAAAGCCTATTCCTAAAGCTAAAAATATGACTATAGATTTTAGTCCTGGTTGCAAAAGGGCTAAGCCGACGGCAGGACCCATAAAGGGTGCAGTACAAGGAGAAGCAACTATCACAGCAAGAACACCCGTAAAAAAAGAAGACAGGAAATCAGTTCTGTTCTTAGCTAGAGACCCAAAATTTGCCAAGCTGCTGCCTAAAACAATATTACCCATAAACACTATCCCAATGGCTACAAACAGATAAATTAAAATGGATACCACCCAAGGAGATTGCAGTTGATATCCCCATCCAATTGCTTCACCTGAAGCCCTTAGAAAAATAAGAAGCCAAGATATGGCCAAAAAGGTAGTTAACACTCCCGCAGAAAAAATTAAACCATGTTGAACTAACTTTTTCTTTGATCCTTGGCTTTGTTCGATAAAACCTAGAATCTTTATGGATAAAATAGGAAATACACATGGCATGGCATTCAAGATGATCCCACCCAGGAAAGCAAAAACGATCCCAGTTAATAGTGACATGGCAAGTATCGGCGAATTAGAAGCCCCTTCTATAGGTAAGTCCAATTCATAAAATTCTTCTGTTTCATCTATTTTAAGCTTCAAAACTCCTTTTAATTTATCGGTTTCTACTCGAACTTCAGCAGGGTTAAGTTGTAGACTAAAGCTGTTGTTATTTCTTTCTAATTTTTGATCTTTGACATAACTGATCAGACCGTATTCATTTGGGAAAAAATAAGCTTCAGAGATGTTACTGGATCCTTCTTTTTCAAATTGTAAAAATATCTTTTCATTGATTTTGGTTACCCTACTCTGAGCAGGAAATTTTTTAGGAATGGTTAAAGCAATTTCTGTTAATTTTGTTGCAAATTCACTTATAGTTTTAGGGCCTTTCATTAAGATTAAATCAACTTCTCCCTCTTGAGGGATACAGATATCTTTGCAAGTTAGCCAGTTAACTTTTGCAGAAATAGTTACTGGGCCAGAAAATTGTCCAGGAGTTTTAATTTCAGTTAAAAGAAGCGCCTTATCGTCGTAGCCGAAGGTCATTAAAGGATTAACGGGTATTTTTTTCGGTCCGGGCCACAATATATCTGAAGCTTTAAATCCAGGCGGTAGGCCCCATTTGATAGTTGCTCCTTCTCCAGAATCCCCTGGATTTTTCCAATAAGTATGCCAGCCTGGAGATAACTTAAACTCAATACCAACTAACAAGGTATCTTTTGTATTTACTTGATAGCTTTCAGTTATAAGGTTAATGCTGGACTCTCCGGTATCAAAATAAGAGCCAGTAAAAGATTTAGCTGGAAAAAAACTTATTAGGAGTAGCAATGCTGCTAGCCTAACATTGTGCCCAATCGTATATAATTTTTTCATTAATAAAGCTATGACAGAAAATCTAAGCACGCATTTTAACGAAAAGGGGTTTGTAATTGCAGAGAATCTTTTAGAGTTAGAGGAAATTGAGCATTACAAGCAAGCTTTGAATGATGCTGTTAAGGTCCGTAAACAGCTAGATAAAAGACAACTTTCAGAAAAAACAGAATACGAAAAGTCCTTCATACAATGTCAAAATTTGTGGGAAGATTTTAAAGAACTTAGGCAATTAACTTTTGACCAGAGGATAGCTAGTACGGCAGCTAAGCTTCTTGGAGTCGACAAGTTAAGAATCTGGCATGATCAGGCTCTTGTCAAGGAAAGAGGAGGCAGGGAAACAGACACTCATCATGATCAACCTTACTGGCCTATAAAAGAAACTAATACCATAACTGCCTGGATTCCGATGGTTCCTATTACTAAAGATAACGGGCATATGGGTTTTTTTCCCGGTTCTCATAAAATCAAGGAGAAAAGATTTATTAATATATTTAAAGGTAAAGTGGACCAAGAAGAATTGGATGAGTTGCCTCAACTTAAGGGACTAAGTCCTGAGTATGTAGATCTAAAACCAGGCGACGTTTCCTTCCACCATGGACTCACTTTTCACAATGCCAAACCCAATAAAAGTTCAGATGATAGGCCGGTATTTACTATTATCTATTTTGCTGATGGTTCTACCAGAGGCAGTGATCAATTTCATTTCAGTGTGGATAGGGCATCTATTGGGGTAGGTGAAAAGATAGAAAGCGATGTGACTCCACTAGCTTATCCAATTAAAAAACCTCCAAATAGACCAAAGGAACCAATTTCAGATGAATTTGTATTTCCCAAGTCCTTGGGGTTACTTCCAGGTGATTAACCTTGGCGGGGTTTAAAATTTTTGTCTAAATGGGGCTTAACTAGACCTTTCCAAATACGATAGCCATTTTCATTCATATGAAGACCATCCTCTACAAATAAACTTGGGTTAGCTTTTCCATCTTCTAAAAGCATTTCATCCCATACGTCTATGTAGATTAGGTTTTTCTCATTCTCGGCAAGTTTTGCAATTAAATTATTTATAATTAATTGTTTATCTCGCAGATGATATCTAGCGATGCTGGGTTTTATGCCTATCACAAATATCTTTGTGTTCGGCAGAGTCACTTTTACTTTCTGAAAGAAAATAAGAAAATCATTAAAAACTTCATCTGTAAATTTTAATGCGGCTAAATCATTGGTACCGCAGAAGAAAACTATTCCTTTAGGCTCATAAGGACTAACCACTTCAGAAAAATGATTGTTTATATGCGCAATATGCGCGCCTCCAAACCCTCTGTTTAAAATCTCATGAGGAAACATATCTTCTTTCAAAGTCTTCCAATAAACAATGCTCGAACTGCCTACAAATAGGATGGAGTTTTTCTTAGGAAAGTTTTGCAAATCAACTTTCTTAAATTCTTCTATGGTCGATTGATAAAAATTAGGTTCACTCCACTTGGATAGATAAATGGCCCATTTTTTTATCTCCACTTCAGTCATAGTCTGATTGGTGGCTTTTAATTCTTGGCGAACCATTTCTTCATACTCATAAACTTGCTCTGAGCAAGAGAAAAATAACAGGCTAAGAAATAAAGTTACTAAAATCTTCTGCATGACTTTATTAAGCGTTGCCAAAATCAGGGCTTACCATCCTTAAATCAAAGCCTACTTTCTTTGACAAGGCATCAACTTGATCTTTGGCTGGCGTATTAAAAATTATATCGTAGTCAGCAGGGGATTGAATCCATACATTTTCCGCTAATTCTTCATCCAATTGTTTTGGATTCCAGCCAGAATAACCTAAAGCTATTAAGTAATTTAAAGGGCCATCCCCAGAAGCAATAGACTCAAGAATATCCCCGGATGTAGTTAAAGCAATTTCTTCAGTTACTTTTACTGTGCTATCCCACTTTAAAGGTTTGCCATGAAGTACAAAAACGGCATCCGGATTTACTGGGCCTCCCAAAAGTAAATTTTGTTGGCTTAAATCCGATACCGCTTTTAATTTCAAACTGTTAAATAAGTCTATCGTTTTTATGTTTGTAGACCTGTTGACGATAATCCCCATTGATCCTTCAGAATTGTGATCACAGATATAGATCAAGCTGTCGGTGAAGTAGGAGAAATGTTTTTCACTTGGTGAGAAGTAAAGTAATTTATCTTTACAGGTTTCAGGATTTTCAGACGGCATAGTACTTATTATTTCTCAAATTGGTCCAGCAAGTAAAAAGCTGAAACGACTAATGAATGATCAATTTCTCCATCTGCTATTAAATTTGGAATTTTGTCTAAATCAACTTCTAACACTTCAATATCTTCCATGTTATCCAATTGCTGGTCTCCTATCTTCTCCACATTATAGGCAACGTATGAATAAGTGTGGTTAGACATTAAAGCAGGGTTAGGAGAAATTTTTCCTATTTCATGCACTTCATCAGACCCGTAACCAGTTTCTTCCTTCAATTCACGTATAGCAGCTGATAAAGCATCCTCTCCTGCATCTACCATTCCCCCTGGAATTTCTAATGAGATGTCTTGGCTACCAAATCTATACTGTTTAATCATGATTACCTTCTGCTCTTTTGTAATGGGAATGATATTTATCCAGGTCGGTGCATCCATGACCCATACTGGATGGGTGTTTTCTGTTTTGGGAGATAAGACTTTATCTTCTCTAAGTCCAAAAACTTTGTTTCCAAAAATTTGTTTGGTATCCAATGTCTTCCATTTTTTGGGCATTGACCTTCCTTTTTATTTTTTCTAAAGAGATAATAGCACTAGTTTATTACAGGAGAGAGCATGTCAAAGCACGCAGCATTAGATCGTTTTGGTAGATCAGGTAACCCTTTAATAAGATCTGATCTTTTTAACCAAACAGCCCTTGATAATGAAGAAGTAACTACCTTAGATGGAGCGGTTAATAAGACGGCTATCCTTTTAGCTTTAACAGTATCAACTGCAGCGATTAGCTGGAATTTTCAAGGCCCTACAATGGGTTTAATTTCTGGGATCGGTATGTTTGCAGCTGTAATAGCTTCATTAGCGACTTACGGTCTGTGGATCTTTAGATGGCTAATTAAACCTACGCCTCATCGTGCTCCTTATACAGCGCCTATCTATGCAATAGGTATGGGTTTTGCTATTGGTTTAATTTCAGAACAGATGGAAAGCCTATTTCCGGGTATTGTCATTCAAGCAGTCTCTCTAACTTTTTTTGTAGCCGCATCATTACTGCTTCTTTATAAGACCGGAGTGATTAGACCAGATCAGAATTTCCTGCTAATCATTGTTTGTGCAACATTGGGTATATTTTTTACCTATTTGGCTAGTTTTATTTATGCAATGGTTACTGGCAGCTCGTTTTCCATCATCACTGATACCGGTCTTATGGGAATAGGATTTAGTCTTTTTGTTGTGGCAATTGCAGCTCTTAATCTCGTGTTGGACTTTGATATTATCGAGCAAGCAGCTGAAAATAGAACTCCAAAATACATGGAATGGTTTGGTGCTATGGCTTTAGTCATGACTTTGATTTGGTTGTATCTTGAAATACTAAGATTACTGGCAAAACTTAGATCTTAATGAGTACTATCACCTTATTATTAGCCTTATTAGGTATAGCTTCTTTCGCAGTATTATTTTACTTTTTAAGGTTTAAGGCTTCTTCAAGGCAGACGGATAGAGATAATCGTATTCCTTGGCATAAAATATGGTTTCAGCGAGAACGATATAAAGAAACAAAAGCTTCAATTGAAGAACAAAAACAACCGAAAGTTGAAAAACAATCTTCAGAGGAAGAGGACGCTGATTTTAAAGATTAATTGTTAAGTCTAAGAGCAACTTACCCAATAGCTTCAACAAATAGATTTTCGTAGTCTTCAAGAGATGGAATCACCGGATTAGTGAAGGAACATACATCCACCACTGAATGCTGAGCGAGATCTGGAATCATATCTTCAACTATACCCATTTCTCCTAGATTTCGAGGCAGACCAATCTGATTATTTAAGTTTTCTACAACTTCAGCTAAATCTGAAGATTCAGGTAAGCCCATGCTACGAGAAATTCTTTCGTATTTGTCTCCCACATGAGATTTATTAAATCTTATTATGGTGGGCAAGATGACGCCATTCAATGTGCCGTGGTGTAATCTCAATTCTTGGTTTGCACCGCAAGCATGACTCATAGAATGAACAGCTCCTAATCCCTTTGTGAATGCCATCGCACCTTCGGTAGCTGCCATCATCATATTCCATCTTGCTTCTTTGTTGGATCCATCTTTAACCGCCTTAAGCAGATTTTCTCCTCTAAATATTCTTTCTATCCCATCAAGTCCAACTGCTTCTGCTGGAGGATCAATCATTGGGGATAAAACAGCTTCAACACAATGGGTAAAGGCATCCATTCCAGCTCCCGCGGTCATAATAGGGGGCAGTCCAAGAGTCAGGTCAGGATCGCAGATTGCAGCATCCGGTATTAGATGGGCGCTTGCCAGAATTAATTTTCTGCCATCGTTCATGATAATAACTGAGCCAGAAGAGACTTCACTGCCGGTTCCAGAAGTAGTTGGGATAGCGAGAAGAGGGGCAGTTTCACCTATCTTCTCCATCCCTCCTTCATTGACTGAATAGTCGACTATGGTTCCCTCATGGGTAGCTAAGATGGATACGGCTTTGCCAAGATCTATACTAGATCCTCCTCCAAATCCTATAATGCCATCACATCCTTCGGCCTTATAGGTTTCCAAAGCTTTTTCTACCGCTTCTTGAGTGGGATTAGCAGGTGTCTGGTCAAATACAATGGGAGTAAACTCATTTGATATAAGATTCCTTAATTGGTCTAACATTCCCAATTGAACTAGGCCAGGGTCTGTGCATATCAGGGGTTTTTTTATACCCATTCCCCCTAGGATTTCTGAAATTTGTTCTATAGCTCCATGATCAAAAACTGGCTTGTTAATATAATTTAGCTGAGTCATGAATTCCCCCTAGTTTGTCCAAAATTTTTGCTTCAAATTAGTTTACACTTAAACATCTTTAAAAGCATTCTGGCAAAAGGGGTTAAATAGTGGACTTAGATAATTCAAAATCGATAAGAATTAAAATAATGGATTTTCTTTCTAGAAGAGAGCACACAACTAAAGAAATTTTTTTCAAGCTAGAAAACCGAGTAGAGTCCATAGATATTTTAAGCACTGAGATTAAAAAGTTAGAGGAAGAAGGTTTAATAGACCACCAGAGATTTGCTGAGCAATACATTCATTCTAGGTCTGCAAAAGGCTACGGACCTCTACGCATAAAACAAGAATTGAAACAAAGAGGAGTAAATGAAAATATCGCTCAACCGCTTTTGAATAATATTGATTGGAACAGTTTTGCTATAGCAGTTTTGAAGAAAAAGGTTAATCATGAGTTCCCTAAAGAGACCAAACCAGTACTTAAATTAAAGAAATTTTTAAACTATCGGGGGTTTGACTTTAGCCAAATAGAACAGGCCTTTTCCTCTTACAAAAAAACATAAAAATCGGTTGTGGACTTAGTAAATATCAAACCATATGATTACACTATCCTTAAGAAATGAGTTATCAAGTATTAGCAAGAAAATGGCGTCCTAATAGCTTCGCAGAAGTTGTCGGTCAAGAACATGTAGTTAAAGCCTTATCTAATGCTTTAGATAGCAACAAAATACATCAAGCCTATTTATTTAGCGGCACTCGAGGAGTAGGAAAAACCACTTTAGGAAGAATCTTAACTAAATGTCTGAATTGTGAGAAAGGACTTAAATCTTCTCCCTGTAATAAATGCCAAGCATGTGAGTCCATAAACGAAGGCCGTTTTATAGATTTTCAAGAAGTTGACGCAGCTTCTAGAAGAGGTGTGGAAGAAACCCAACAGCTTCTTGAGACAGTAATGCACATGCCAGGCTCTTCCAGATATAAGGTTTACTTGATTGACGAGGTCCATATGCTATCAAAACATAGCTTTAATGCTTTGCTTAAAACTTTAGAAGAGCCGCCCCCTCATGTAGTGTTTATTCTAGCAACAACTGAACCTGAAAAGGTTCCAGCAACTGTGTTATCCAGATGTTTGCAGTTTCATCTAAAGAACCTCACCCCATCCCAATTAAGCGAAAGATTAGAAGAAGTTCTAAGCGAAGAGAATGTTAAATATGATGCTGAAAGCATCAATCAGATTTCGAGAGCTGGAAGAGGAAGTTTAAGAGATTGTCTTACGATCGCAGATCAAGCAATTGCATTTTGTAACGGAAAGTTAATTGGATCAGATATTTCAGAAATGTTGGGCACTCTTCCATATGATCATGTTTATGAGTTAATCGATTGTGTTATTAATGAGAAAGCCACTAAGCTGGTTGAGAGCCTAAAAGCTATTTCCAGTTTGAGTGTTGACTATCAGAGGTTGATGGATCTCATATTAGAAACACTTCAACATATGGCAATCATAAAGATTTCTCCTGAAAGCATTTCTGACTTGAATCTACCCTCAGAAGAGGTTATTCCGTTATCTGAATCTTTAAAACCCGAAGAAATTCAATTACTTTATCAAATAGGGTTGATAGCAAAGAGGGATATGGATTTAGCTCCCAATGTAGGAGATGGCTTTGAAATGGCCTTACTCAGGATGATGTCTTTTCTTCCTGAAGAAAAGGATATCTCTAAGAGTAAAAAAAAAGTAGTTAAGGAAGAAGTAAGATCAGAGCAGGAAGTCAGCTCTAAACCAGTTCCAAAACTATCAGAACCATCTAAAAAAGTAACAGAAGAAGATGATCACTCTTTGTCATTCTTAGACCATAAGACTTGGAATAAGATATTTAAATCTTTGACTTTAGATTCTGGCACTAAGCAATTAATTTCCCATTGCTCCTTTTTGAAAGCTGAGGATTCGGTTATTTATTTCTCTATGCCTAAGGATAAATTAGAGATACTCAGTGGATCTCACCGAGAGAAATTCGAAGACAGTCTGAATCAAGCTTTAGATCTTGAGTGCCATATCTTTTTTGAAGAGGGTGAAGTTAATGGTTCATCACCTAACAAAACTAAAGAAAAGCAGAAAACTAAGGAATTACTTAAGGCTTCAGAGGCAATAAAAAATGACCCGTCAGTTAAGAATATATTAGACACTTTAGGTGGAACAATTGTTGAATCTTCAATAGCTCCTAAAGAATCACAGTGAACAATATTAGCCCTTTTGTCGATGGTTTAATTGAAGCTTTTCAATGTTTACCTGGAGTGGGTCCTAAATCTGCTAGAAGGATGGTTTTACATTTACTGGAAAAAGATAGAGAGGCAGGGAAGGTTTTAGCTGAATCCTTGGAACTGACTTTAAGTAATGTTGGTCAATGCCATGAGTGCAGAATATTTTCTGAACAAGAGATTTGTATTATTTGCAGCGATAAAAAGAGAGATCAAACTACTTTGTGTGTGGTTGAGGCGGTTTCCGATGTCTTTGCAATCGAAGAGAGTCATCAATACAGAGGAAAATATTTCATTTTGCATGGCCATCTTTCGCCCATAGATAATATGGGACCACATGAGCTTGGATTAGATCAGTTGATAGCAAAGGCTAAGGAGAATTCATTTTCAGAGATTATTTTAGCCACTAATTCAACGTTAGAAGGCGAGGCCACAGCCAACTTTATCTTTGAGGGATTGAAAGGTATAGAATCCTTAAAACTTAGTCGGTTAGCCCGAGGCGTACCTTTAGGAGGAGAATTGGAATATGTTGATGGAGGCACCATCATGCATGCGCTTAGCGGTAGGACTAATTTAAAACTAGATAATCAATCCTGATATAAATCTATAACAGCTCCGCTCATTGCTTTTACACCAGTAGAAATTGTCGGTTCTGGATCAGGTAGAAAGAAAGCTGAATGAAGAGAAGGCAAGCTTATATTTTCTCTTAATGAAGTATCGTAAACTTTTTTGTTTACCGCTCCTAACCAAAATAGTGATGTGGGGATTATTGGTTCAACTCTTCCGTACATCCCAAAATCTTCGCCTCCCATAACCGGTGAGAGTTTTAATACATTTTCTTGACCTAGAGCCTTTTCAAAGCTAATTCTAAGTTTCTCAGTTAACGCAGGATTATTGAAGAGAGCTGGTGTATATTCGTCTTTAAGAGTGATTTCTGGGTAAGAATCCTTAGGCAGCCCATTGGCTTGTGCAAGGCCTCTCGCCATTCTTCTAATTGTTGAGATGGTTTGATTCCTGACTTCATCTGTATAAGAACGTAATGTTAACTGAAGCCGGACCTCACTAGGGATTACATTGTGTTTTGTCCCTCCATGTATTGAACCCACGGTTACTACAGCAGCTTCAATGGGAGCTATTTCTCTGCTTACTATGGTTTGAAGGCTGTTGATGAGTTGAGAAGCCATAACAATGGGGTCTTTTGTGGTATGAGGATAAGCTCCATGGCCACCAACACCTTTAATAGTTATATCCATGGAGTCAACATTTGCCATTGCCCACCCAGGCACATATCCAACTTTTCCTGCCGGAAGATCAGCACTTACATGTAAAGCTAAATTAAAATCAGGCCTCGGGAATTTCTCAAAAATCCCTTCTTTAATCATATTTCTTGCACCCCCACTAACTTCTTCTGCAGGTTGCATGATGACCAACAGATTGCCTTGCCATTGATCTCTTTTGGCTATTAAATCTACTACTGTTCCAATCAGAGAAGTCATATGAATATCATGTCCACATGCATGCATAGTGAAAACTTCATCTCCAACTTGATTGAAAGACTTGGCTTTACTTGCATAAGGTGCCCCTGTTAATTCTTCAATAGGAAGACCATCCATATCAGCTCTGAGCATGATTGTTTTTCCTTCCCCATTCTTCAATAATGCTACCACCCCATAACCACCGAAGTTTTCAGTGACTTCAAAACCCAGACCAGTGAGTATGGTTGCTAATTTTTTTGAAGTTTTCTCTTCTTTAAAAGAAAGCTCAGGGTTTAAATGGAGTTCTTTGTAGAGTTGTATTAGATCGACATCACTATCAGCACTTAAAGTAGAAGTCGAAACAATAAAAATAAATAAAATAGAGAGTATAATTTTCATAATTTTTAGGAATTTAGCATCATTGCAAAATAGCAAAATAGCACATAACTGCCCAACAGGAAATTATTGTTAATGACGATAAAATCAGATAAATGGATTAGAAGAATGGTCAGCACTGAAAGGATGATAGATCCTTTTGAGCCTAATCAAGTCAGAACAAGCGGAGACAAAAGACTAATTTCTTACGGTACATCGTCGTACGGATACGATGTTAGATGTTCAAATGAATTTAAAATTTTTACAAATATAAATTCTGCCACTGTTGATCCAAAACATTTTGATGAAACTAGTTTTGTTAATTTGGTGGGAGATGAGTGTGTCATACCGCCCAACTCTTTTGCCTTAGCAAGCACCATAGAATATTTCAGAATTCCCAGAAATGTATTAACTATTTGTTTGGGTAAATCAACTTATGCTCGGTGTGGAATAATAGTTAATGTCACTCCCTTAGAACCAGAATGGGAAGGTCATGTAACTTTAGAGTTCTCTAACACTACCAGTTTACCGGCAAAAATTTATGCAAACGAGGGAGTGGCACAAATGATATTTTTGGAGTCAGATGAAGAATGTGAAACTAGCTACAAAGATCGGGATGGAAAGTATCAGGGGCAAAAAGGCGTAACTCTCCCTAAAACTTAATCAAAAAATTCTAGACTCTTTAATGAAAGGTCTGATTCTCTTCCGTCAACATTTAGAATTCTTACGATTGAAAAGTCTAAATCAGGTGCAAACCAATATATTTGCTCTCTGTCCTCTTCGGGAGAAAACTCTCTTACCACCTTTAAGGCATTGAATTTTCCGAAGGGAGTTTCCACATCTTCAAACCCTTGTAACAGATAGATTCTTTCCTTTATCTCTCCTCTATAATAAACAAAATATTTCATCTTTTCAGGAAGGGCGTTAATGTTTAGTAACTTTAAATCCAATCTCATTTTAAGTTGAGCCGTAGCAGGGCCTAAGGTTCCATCCACTAGTTTGAGAGAACCTTTATTTTTTCCTTCTTCAAAATCAACTTTAAGGTTTTCCCAATCAAAGTGAGCAGAGGCTTTAATTTTTTTAAAAAGTATTTTCATCCTGACTTTATGATCCAGAGGGATTACAGAATTCTGGTTTAACTCGAAGACAGAAATTTCTTCTCTTTCAAAGATTCTGCCGCCATCTACGAAAGATCCCATTTCCCAAGTATTGTTCCCCTTTTTCTCCAGCCAAACTTCCATATCCCCAGAATTCATAGTCAAGGTAGCTTTAGAAGGTCTCAATTCTGCAAAATTTTCTCCTATCAAATTGAAAGAAAAAGATATAAATAAAATAACCAGAACTTTATTTTTCATCTATTCCTCCAATTTTTAGTTCGCTGTTCTCGAAGTAAACTCTTCCATTAGATAATTTTAACAAGCCTTCTCCAAACCAACCTACTACCTTTGGATATAATTCGTGCTCAAGTTTGTGTATCTCTTCTTCGAGCTCTTTAACTGAGGAAGTATTAATTTGAATTGAAGATTGGGCGCATATAGGACCTCCATCTAAACTTTCGTCTACAAAATGCACGGTAATTCCATGAATCTTATCAGAAGATTCTAAGACCCTTTCGTGAGTGTTTAAGCCCGGATACTTAGGCAGCAGAGAAGGGTGTATGTTAAGTATTTTTCCGGTAAAAGCATTTATAAATTTTGGGCTTAAGATTCTCATAAAACCGGCGAGAACAATCAAATCAGGTTTATAGGCAGATAAAACTTTTACCATCTCTTTATCAAATTCTTCTCTTGTTTCAAAATCTTTGTTATTTATGACTTCAGTGGGTATTTTTGCTCTGTCTGCTCTTTCTAAGCCATAAACATTTGCTTTATTGCTTAATACACAACAGATCTTTCCTAAAATATTTTCTTTTTCTATAGCGTCAATCATAGCTTGGAGATTTGACCCATTACCTGAAATAAGTACCGCGAAAGAAAAAGCTGCCATCTAATTGAGTTTTATGTGTATAGAGTTATCTTTCACTTTCTTAGATTCTACTTTACCAATTACTTTGGAAACTAGGTCTAGTCCATTTAATAGATGCAAGGCACCCTCGGCATCACTCTCTGCAACGGCTAAAACCATACCAATGCCACAATTAAAAGTAGATAACATCTCCTTTTGCTGAATGT
Source organism: uncultured Gammaproteobacteria bacterium (assembly GCA_964002385.1). GTDB lineage: Bacteria > Pseudomonadota > Gammaproteobacteria > Magnimaribacterales > Magnimaribacteraceae > AEGEAN-183. The sequence continues at coordinate 18,495 of CAXFFS010000002.1, forward strand.
TTCCTTTAGACTTTATCCAATCAAAAAGTTCATAAGCTGGCCATTCTTTTTCGATAAAATTGATGTTTGCTTTAGAATCATTATTTAAAATTCTAGGGATATTCTCATAAAATCCACCCCCGGTGATATGTGAAATAGCAGATATTTCAAAGGCTTTAATTAGTTCCAGGATTTCATTAACGTAGATTTTGGTTGGAGTTAAAAGTAGGGAACCAAGAGTTTGTCCATTGATTTCCGTAAGAAATGATTCTGGATCTTGACCGACAAGTTTTCGTATTAATGAAAATCCATTAGAGTGTGCGCCGCTTGAAGCTAACCCCAAAAGAATATCACCATTTCTGGCCAGGTCTTGACCGATCATCTTTTCTTGGTCAACCACCCCTAAAGCAAACCCAGCTAGATCAAAACTTTTTTTTGGGAAGCTATCTGGGTGTTCTGCTGTTTCTCCTCCTACCAAAGAACAATTGGCTAGCTTACATCCTTCTGCAATCCCCTCTATGACGCGAGATGCTACATCTACATTCAAGCTATCAGTTACGTAATAATCAAGAAAAAGCAAAGGTTCTGCACCACATGTAACTAGGTCATTAACGCACATAGCAACTAGATCTATGCCTATGGTCTCGTACCTGCCCATTTCCTTAGCGAGTTCAATCTTTGTACCCACTCCATCTGTGCACGTCACTAGAATAGGATTTTTGATATGTTTGGGTAATTTGCTTAAAGCAGAAAAAGAACCAAGACTCGAAATAATTTCTGGTCTACGAGTTTCTTTTATAAAAGGTTTTATCTTATTTATAAGCTTATAACCTGCTTCAACGTCCACTCCCGCATCTTTATAGCTCAGAGATTTGTTTTCTTTTGGAAGTTTGGTGCCCATACAATTAGAATTGGAACAGGTATTTTAACAATCATCTTAATTAAGTTCTGCTTGTTATTTTTAAAATGAAGAAAATTTATTTGATATTTTTATTTCTAATTAGTATTTCGCCATCTTTATATGGTGAAGAAGGTTATGCATTTAAAGAGCTTTACGAAATAGAAGTGGAATTAAATGGCACTGATAGAGACTCAATAAATGAAGGTATGAAGCTGGCTTTTAAAGACCTAATGCTTGGCTTGTCCAGTAACTCAGAGATTAATACTTATCCAGCAATAGTTAGAGCCGTTAGAGATTCAGAGAAATATATTAGTGAATATAGATTGTCCTCAGAAGAAGAAAATATATTAGCTGTATTTTTCTTCAATGGTGAAGAGGTGAGAAAGCTATTATCAGATAATAGTCTTCCTTTGTGGATTGGGATAAAACCTAAGGTTCTTTTATTCCTTCCGTGCAAGTCAGATGCATTTTTGATGATTGATCACCAAGAAATTTTAGTAAAGAGACAAGAAATGTGTTCAGAAATTAAATCGACACTTTCTAAACGAGGCTCAATAAGAAATATTGTCTTTATTGAACCCGTTTTAGATTTAATCGACTTAAAATATATAAATCTCTACGAACCTAGATCAGATCAAGAGTTTTTAAATAAAATTTCCTTAAGATACGGCCTAAAAGACTGGATGATTTGTTACATTCAAAATGAGCACGGGATTTTTATTTCTGAATTCTTATGTCTTTCTCCTGTCTCTGATTTCAAGAAGATTTCTTCAAGTAGTATGGTTGACCTTCTTGCAGATGAATTGTCTAAAGATTTTCAACTGAATATAGATCCAAATATCAGAAGCGAACTCAAAATGTCAGTATCGGGTGTGGAGGAGTACAAACATTTGCTATCCGTAGAGAAAATCATTGAATCCAATGCACTAGTTGATTCATATAGTATTAACTCTATTTCCAATCATACTGTTACTTATTTGTTATCCATAAGAGGTCAGATCTCTGATCTAGAAAAATTGATGAATGTAAATCCTCTTCTGCTTGGCCAGCCTATTAAAAAAGGAGAGGCGGATCTAGAATATTCCTTTAAAGTAGAGAAATAATGGTTCAAATGATACCTAATGCCTTAACTTCATTAAGATTATTGTTAGCTATTCCTATTTGTATTTTTATTTATCAGGGAAATGAGTTATTTGCTCTTCTTTTATTTATTTTTGCAGGTATCTCGGATGGATTCGATGGGTATTTAGCTAGAAGGTTTAGTTGGGAAACTGAGTTTGGTAAATTATTAGATCCTTTAGCAGATAAATGCTTAATTCTAAGTACTTTACTTGCTCTTGCTTACGTTCAGCTGTTACCTATCTGGCTTGTCGGTATACTCTTGGTTAGAGATGCTCTTGCTGTAATAGGCTCAATGCTTTACTTGATGTTGTTCGAAGGAAGGAACCCCGAATCAAATAGATGGGGCAAACATTTTACTGGATGGACTATTGCTCTTTTTATCATTACTCTTCTTGGAGAGTCATTAAATTCATACTTTATGCTATTTAGTTTGCTTTATCAGATAGCCATAGTGGGAGTATTAATATTCACAGCTTTAAGTGTATTTTACTATTTCAAAGAACAAGGTAAGGAAATCTATGAGTATCTATTTAGAGGGTAAATGAATCACCCTAAACAACTCAATCTCGATGTTAAGTTAGATGGAGCAATAAAATTAGAAAATTTTATTATTTGCCCTTCAACTGAAATTATCCTCCGGGCCTCGAAAGAATTTATTTCTGGGTCTAATACCACAAGGACTTTTTTTATGTGGGGCAGGGAAGGAACTGGAAAAAATTATCTTTTGCATTCTATAAACAGAGAATTTCTTGAGAAGAAATTACATTCTGCTTTTATTTCTTTTTCTCATGGTCCATTAGATAGTCCTTCTGTATTTGATGGGCTAGAGAAATTAGATGTTATTTTCATAGAATCTATGGAGCAATTTCCTTCCGTAACAGAATGGGAATTAGCTCTTTTTAATTTAATAAATGCTTGTTTACTCAGCGAAAGCAGAATTCTTATCTCTTCTAAAGTGACTGCTAAGGAATTAGAAATAAAACTTCCCGATCTTAAATCTCGTTTATTGGCTTTTCCGGCTTTTGAATTACCTGAAATAACTGAAGAGGAAAAATTTATGGCTATGAAAGAGGCCGCAGATAGAAAGGGATTAATGTTTGAAGATAATGTTCTATCTTATATTCTCACTCACACCTCAAGAAAATTATCTGATTTATTAAGCTTATTAAACGAATTAGATAACTATTCTCTAGAAAAACAGAGAAAAGTATCAATTTCTTTGGTCAAGGATTTGATTTCTAATAAATAAGACAATCCAGACATTTAAGATAAATGCCTTTAGGGTCATTGTAAGTTTCAAGATCGTTCACTAACTCAAAAGACCTTTTAATTAAATCTTTATTACCTATTCTCGATTTAAAAATGCCTTTTATTTTAGAGAAAAACTGTTTCAATATTTGGTCTGTCCACTCTAAAGGCAGAGAAGGATAAAATGTTTTGTAATCTTCCAAGTCCGCTAATTCTGCAGCCCTTTTAACCGCATCTTCCATATTTCCTAAGTTATCTATAAGTCCAATCTCTAAAGCCATCTCTCCGGCCCAAACTCTGCCTTGTGCTATTTCATCCACTTCTTCTAAAGTCATATTTCTAGATTCTGCTACTAATTTAATAAACCTTTGATAACCGTGTTCAATATTTGATTGTATGACTCTTGCAATTATAGGATTTAAAGATTGCATTGGATCTATGCCTGCTCCAATTTTGGTTGTTGAGACGCCATCAGTGTGCACTCCAATTTTATCTAGAGGTTTTTCAAAAGTTGGTAGGAATCCAAAAATCCCAATGGATCCAGTAATAGTGTCATGAGAAGCCCAAATTTCATCTGCACTAGCAGATATCCAATATCCTCCTGAAGCAGCAACATTCGACATGGAAGCTATTACTTTTATGTCTTTGGATTTAGCTACAACTATTTCTTCTCTTATAACTTCAGATGCAAAAGCACTTCCACCTCCTGAATCTACTCTTAACACAATTGCTTTTACATCTTCATCTTCATGAGCCTCTCTCAAAAGTTGTGCGGTTGAATCGCCTCCTATCATGCCAGGAGGTTGAGTTCCATCTACAATACTGCCGGAAGCTACTACTACGGCTATTTTATTTTTTGATTTGTTTCTTGCTTCTTCTTGCTTAGTAATCTCAAAATAATCTCTTAAGGAAATTTGGGCAAAACTCTTTTCTTCTTCATCACTTCCTACAAGATCAATAAGATAATCTCTTTGTTGATTCCTATTTAGAAGTTTATCAACCAATTTGAAATTCAAAGCAGTTTTACCAGTATCTCCAATTTCCTTTATAACCAGTTCATCAAGGGTATCAGCATAATTCTGTATATCTTCACTCTCTAGAGCTCTATTCGAAGAGACTACCTTTTTCCAGGAGTCCCAAAGGATGTTTAGATAACCTATACTTGCTTCTTTTGCAGCATCAGACATATTGTCTCTAATATAAGGCTCCATAGCTGATTTAAACTTTCCTACTCTGAATAGATTGACCGTGACTTCTAATTTATCTATGAGAGATTTGTAATAAGTCCTAATTCTTGAGTACCCGAAAATATCTACACCTCCATCTGGATGCATAATGATTTCATTTGCAAAAGAGGCAAGATAGTAAGAGTCTTCACTGTAGTAGTCAGAGACTGCGACTATGTTCTTACCCGAATCTTTTAGTTCTTCTAAGGCCTGGCCAACATCGTAGAGTACGGTTTGACCCGTTCCTCCAATGTTATCGAGTTGAAGGATGACATGCTCTATCCTTTGGTCTTCTTTTGCTTTATTTAAAGCAAACAACACATTTCGTACATTCACTCCCGGAGTTGGAGGCCCATACAGAGCAAAACTCAATGGGTCTAATGAACTAGAAACCTGTTCAACTATTGGACCTTGAGGGTTAACAACTAATGCTTTTCCTTCAGGGTCTGGTAACTTACTACCGCTAAATATAGAGCCTAAAATAGTTGCTAGAATTACTAAAACTATGAGAAGGAATAGTAGGTTGATTGTAAATTTTCTCGCTGTGGTTACCCATTGCCAGAATCGGTCAATTTTTGTGGTTTCATTCATTTGATGATTTTAAGAACATTCTCAGGTGGTCTTCCTATTACTGCTCTGTCTCCATAAATAACTATTGGTCGTTCCATTAATTTCGGGAAGTGTACCATGGCTTGAATTATGTCTTCTTTGGATTTTGAAGTATCTGACAGGTTCTGTTCTTTAAATTCAACTTCTCCTTTTCTCAGCAGTTCCCTGGCCTCCATATTTAATTTTTTTAGAATTAACACTAATTCTTTTTCTGAAGGAGGGGTCTCCAAATATAAAATTACTTCGGGATCAATTCCTTTATCCTTCAGTAACTCTAAAGTAAGCCTGGATTTGCTACATCTTGGGTTGTGATAAATGGTAAAATTACTCAAACAAAGATCCTTCTCAATCATTAAACTCTTAAATCAATATTACTATCGATTACAAAATATTTACAGAATGTCAAAAATAAAAAAATATCTTGTTTCAAGATTTATAGTCTTAATCCCGCTAACTTTAATTTGTTTATCTGCTTGTTCAGATCCGGATTATGAAATATACAATGACTCTTCTGGTTATATTCAAGATCTTCAAGGTAAGTGGGTAGTCATAAATTACTGGGCAGATTGGTGCCCTCCTTGCATTAAAGAAATGCCTGAATTGTCTTCTTTTTATGATGCGAATCAACAGGAAGTTTATGTTTTTGCTTATAATTTTGATCAATTAGAAGGGGAAGAGCTTAAAGAGCAGATTGTAAGATTTAAAGTCAAGGTTCCAAGCATGTTAACTGATCCGGGAGAATTATTTGGTTGGGAAACTCCTGACAGCTTACCTGCAACTTTTATTATTGATCCTAAAGGGGTCACTAAAGAAATGCTTATAGGCCCACAAACCAAGGAAACACTCGAAAAAGTAATCCAGAAGTACAAAGAAAGTTAAAAAGCTCGCTCGAGAAACAGCTCGGGGTCAATCGGTACACCAAATAAAACTAGTTGCCAATGAAGGTGAGGACCTGTTACTCGTCCAGATTGTCCTACTTCCCCGATAACTTCATTCTTTTTGATTAACTGTCCTTCTTTTACAGAAATTTCACTCAGGTGAGAATAAGTGCTAATCATTCCTCCGCCATGATCCAAAAAAACAGTTTTACCTCTGTAATAGAAATCTCCTACTAGTAGCACTTTGCCAGATAAAGGTGACATTATTTTAGTGCCAACAACTGCTGCTATATCTAATGCAGTGTGTCTATTTCTGGGTTCATTATTAATAAACCTCCTGACACCAAATTCACTGCTTTTCAAGCCTTCCAATGGCAAAGACATTTTTAAAGCTGAATGGTAACTGTCTGAAACAACACTCAGTGCTGCTTTTCCAAGTTCTGATTCTTTTTTTATTCTTGGTAAATATTCAACTGGAGGAGAAACTAAGTCCGTGTTATTGATAGTGATTTTAGATTCTCTGTATTCCTTATCCAAGATAGGAACTTTCAAGAGGGTCTTGCCTTGATTTGAAATAATAATTGGTTTTATTTCTGAAGAAAGACTTATAGGTACCAAAACTTTCCAGTGGTCTTCATCAACCTGACAGAGATAAACGCTTTTTTGTTCTGCCTTTACATTGCTTATTTCAGTAGAAGAAATTTTTATGATTTTATTAATGACACCTCCCGGAAAGGGAGAATGGTCAGGGAAAACACAAGCAGGGTAATTAATTTTGAAGGTCGTGCATGAAGAGAGAAAAAAAATCCCGAGAAGGACTAATTTAATTTTCATCTTTGTCTTTAGATTTAACTTCTGCCTTAATACTGCCCTTGTTCAAGACTGCAGAAATTGTTTGGCCTATCTCTACTTGATCGGAAGAAGATAATATTTTTCCTTCTGGTTCAGTGCTAATAATTGAATAACCTCTTGCTAGAACAGACAGGGGGCTTACTGCTTCAATGGTTGCAACAAGTTCACCTAGAAGCTTCCTTTTTCTTTCAATTTTTAAATTGAAAGCCTTTAGCAAATCCTTGGAGGCATTTTGTAGATAAACTTTAGCCTCTTTAACTTTATTTTGTGGCGAGTTTTGTTGTAAAGATAGCTGAGATAGATTTAGTTGATTCTTCTTAAAGGATACTTTTTGATGCATCTCTTGGATAAGCGCAGTTTCCAAATAATCTACCTTTTGACCTATTTCTCTTAATTTATCCCCTGGGTGTCTTATTCTTTTAATCAGATTAGTAATACGTGTTCTTTGTGAATCAAATTGAGATTCAACACTTTTTAATAGGTAGCTTTGATAACCTTCTAAGGTTTCTTTTAGCTCACTGTAAGGTTGACTGATTATTTCGGCTGCTATTGAAGGAGTAGGGGCTCTAATATCAGCAACAAAGTCAGAAATTGTAAAATCTGTTTCATGACCTACAGCACTGACCAGTGGAATAGGGCAGTTAACAATAGCTCTTGCCACTTCTTCATTATTAAATGCCCAAAGGTCTTCTATTGATCCTCCTCCTCGGGCCAAAATGATCAAATCAATATTCTCTAAATTAGAAGCCTTATTTAAGGCTTCGCAGATCAAAGGCGCTGCCTTTTCGCCTTGGACTAGGGTCGGTACAACAGTCAGGTCAAAAAAGGGAGACCTTCTGGATAATACATTGATAATGTCTTGAATAACTGCACCATCAGGAGAAGTTACAACGGCAATACTTCTTGGATAAGAAGGTAATTTTTTCTTAAGGGAATCATCAAAAAGGCCTTCCGTTAATAATTTCTTTTTTAATTCTTCAAAAGCTTTTAATAAAGCTCCTTCACCTGCTAATTCGATATGCTCAACAATAATCTGATATTGACCCCGACCCTCAAAGATACTTAAGGTTCCATTTAAAACCAGATGATCCCCATCTTTTGGTTCAAAAGTTATCCGATGACTTTTATTTGCAAACATGGCACATCTAATCTCTGAAGACTCATCTTTAAGGGAGAAATACCAGTGACCAGAGGCCGCTGAAAAAAAGTTCGAAACCTCTCCTTGGATCCACACAAAGGGAAAATTTTCTTCAAGAATAGATTTAGCGCGCCTATTTATCTCCGAAACAGAGATAATTTCCTGGGTGTTATCCAATAGGTTTTCAACCATAATAGAAGTATAACTGACTAACCTTTATTGATATTAATGGAAAATTCAAAATCTGTTTTCACAGCACTCGTAGCTCTTTTTATTGGAGCTGCATTGTTGGGGTCATCAGCTATTTTTGTGCGATTTAGTGAAACTAGTCCCTCATTAACGGCCTTCTACCGTGCTTTGCTGGCCTTACCTTTCTTATATGTATGGGTGTTAAGAACCAAATCAGACTTACCCTTGGGAACTTATTTAAGTAAAAAAAATCTTCTAACTTTTAGTTTAGCCGGAGTTTTTTTTGGAACTGACATGGCAATTTGGAATTGGGCTATCAGTTTCACTTCTGTTGCTCACGCAACACTCATGGCTAATACCGCTCCTATTTTTGTAACCCTTATAAGTTTTTTCTTTCTTAAAGAAAAAATTAAGTCATCTTTCTTCAGAGCTCTTATTTTATCTTTCATGGGAGTGAGTATTGTCATACTTTCTGGAAGTGGTACTGATTCTTTTAGGCTGCTAGGAGACACATTGGGATTAACTGCCGCCATTTTTTACGCGGCTTATATTTTAGTTATAAAGCGACTAACCAATACCCTTCCACCTGCACACACTCTTTTTTTCGCTACTTTGTTTACAGCTATTTTTTTGTTTCCGGTAGGATTAATTGAATCTGATACCTTTTTTCCTAGTACTCAGAAAGGATGGTTAATACTCTTGGCTTACGCATTTGTAAGCCAGGCTTTAGCTCAAGGGTTTATCACTTTTGGTATATCCAGGCTCTCAGCTCATCTTTCTTCATTAACACTTCTGATACAACCAGTTGCTGCAGCCATATATGGATGGCTATTACTTTCGGAAGCACTTAATCTTTGGCAAGCTTTAGGTGGCTTAATAGTTCTGTTAGGAATCTATCTAGCGACCAGAGAACAAAACTAATCCCACTTTGGTTCTCGTTTCTCCAAAAAAGCATTAATTCCTTCTTTGGCATCATCACTTTGGATGCAAGCGGCTATTTGTTCTTGTAGAAAGGGCAGGGCTTCATCAAAGTCCATAGAGTCTTGTTGGTTATAAGCGGATAAGCCCATTTGCATGGTTGTGGGAGCTAAATTGGCAAGATCTGCAGCCAGCTTATCAACAGTTGAATCCAAGTCCGCAGATTTAACTGACTGGTTGATTAGTCCCCATTCTTCCGCTTTTTTTGAATCAATTGCTTCGCCTCGCATACAAAAATCTAAACCTGCTCTTTTTGGCATTACTCTAAATAAACCTGCCATTACCATAAAAGGCCATATGCCTCTTTTTATTTCAGGGGCAGAAAACTTAGCTTCTTCCACTGCTACTGCATGAGTAGAATTGGTTACCATTAATAAAGCTCCTGCTAACACTGAACCTTGAATTTTCGCTATTACAGGTTTATATAAGTGTCTTAGAGACAGGCTAATATCTGTTCTGCCTTCCAGTCTAGGAACTGCTGATTCAGGGGGTTTTTCCTTTCCAGACATATTCTTTAGATCTGCACCGGCACAAAAAATATCTCCTTCAGCAGCCAGCACCACAACCCGAATAGATCTTTCTTGTTTGGCGAAAGCCAAAGCATAGTTGATCTCATTGGTCATTACTGAATTTAAGGCATTTTTTCGTTCTGGGCGGTTCAAAGTTATCGTAAGTACATTGCCTGCAATATTTATTTTTGTGGCTTCAAAAATTAGTCCATCCAGTGATAATTTTTCGGTATTCATAATCAAACCTCTAATTGCTATTTACAAGATAATCTGGAGCATCAATTTCCTTGGAGCGGATATATTCGCCTAATGATTTGGCTTGGCCATCAAGCCTGGTAGAGGAAGAGACTCCGTCCTGCAATATGTCATGAATATAAAAATTTAAAGAAAGTATGTTTGGAAGTTCATATCTTTCAATGTCGTATTGAGCTACATCAGGTAAAAGTTCTCTTAATTTGTCTACAGTCAGGAAGTCATATAAAAAGGCATAAGATTCCAGTGTCTTCGCCCAAACCCCTAAATTAGCGCAACCTCCTTTATCTCCAGACCGGGTACCAAATAGTCGACCAAAGTGGACTTTTCCTGTTTTCTTAATTTCAGGCAATTTATTTTCATACGGCTCTTTTTGGTAATAAGTTTCTTCGAAGTCCAATTGACTGGTAGGAATAACATCTGTGGTTTCGCCTTCAAAATGGACTTTTTCAGAGATATATTTACTGTCTATAAGAGCGGGCCAATACTCAATGTAGTGCCCACTTGGAACGGACCCTCCTCTTCCAGTCCAGCCTGGAAGGTTTGCCAGTCCGAGCTCAACTATCTTGGCGTTAAAAAGCCTCCCAACTAGATCCGGGTTCTGGGACTTAACGCTAATTTTTAGAGAAGCTTGGGCTTGTTCATTGGATTCAGGATTTTCCTTGTCAGTTCTGTGAAGTTGAATATCCACCTTATCAAACTGTTCTTTTCCTCCTACGTTCTCAAAAATAGAATCGGTTACTAATTTAGCTTTCTCTTCAATGTCTAATCCAGTTAAAAGAATTTCAGTTCCATTTCTAAAACCTCCAGCCAAATTTATACATACCTTATGCGTCTTTGGAGCACTACTTCCTCGACAACCACTGACATGAACTCTGTCTTCAGCCTCTTGTGTAATCTTTAAGGTATCAAAGTGAGAAACTACATCCGGGTTCATATAAGCTGGGTTTCCTATCTCATAAAGTAACTGCGCAGTCACAGTTCCCACTGATACCAACCCGCCTGTATTTGGGTGTTTCGTTATGGTGAAACTACCGTCTTCAAAGATTTCAGCTATGGGGTAACCAATATTAGAGAAGGAGGGGACTTCTTGAAAAAACGAATAATTTCCTCCGGTTGCTTGAGCTCCGCATTCGATGATATGACCAGCAGCTAAAGCTCCCGCAAGTGCATCATAGTTATCTCTGGACCAATTGTACTTCCAAGCTGCAGGTCCAATGACTACGGCAGCATCAGTTACTCTTGGGCATACCACTACATCAGCGCCTTTGTCTAAGGCTTCTTTAATTCCCCACGCTCCAAAATAAGCATTTGCGGTAACAGGTTTTTTTGCGTACTCAGCCAAAGGAATATCCTTTTCGATATTTTTGAGCAGTTCTCCCTCGTTATTTAATTCGTCCAGTCTCGGAATCAAATCGTCTCCATCTATATGAGCAACCTTTAAACTCAAACCTAGCTCATGAGTTATTTCTTCAACTTTTTCCGCCATCGATACTGGATTTAGACCTCCTGCGTTAGTAACAATTTTGATGCCCTTTTCTTGGCAGATGGAAGCAACATCTTTGAATTGCTTCAAAAAAGTTCCCACATACCCATGATCTTCACCCCGTTGTGTTCTCTGGTTATAAAGTATGGCCATGGTAAGTTCAGCCAGATAGTCACCTGTTAAGACATCAACAGGTCCTCCTTCAACCATATCCTTTGCAGCGGATAAACGATCTCCATAAAAGCCGCTGCAATTTCCAATTAAAATTTTATTTTCAGAACTACTCATCTGGGTTTCTCCGAACTACTTTGAATCCACTATCATCAAAAGAGCCCCATTATCTAACTGTTGATCTTTTTTGATAAATATCTTAGATACTTTTCCTGTTTCAGGTGCATTAACTTGGTGTTCCATCTTCATGGCTTCAAGAATGACCACAGGGTCTCCTTTAGAAACCTTGTCTCCAACCTTGACTTTAAGGTCTACGACTTTTCCTGGCATGGGAGCAATTAATCCACCAATGACTTCTTCTGAACCGGGTTGAACAAATCTAGGAACAATCTCCAAAGAGACATTTCCCCAAGGCATTTTTACTACTATTTGATTGTCTAATTTTGAGACTTTAGAAGTAATTCTGTGACCATCTATCTCAATGCTTATGGAATTATCATCCCACTTAAAAATACTCACTAAAGAAGCTTCATTTAAATCAAACTTTCCATCTCTTCTGGATCTGTAGGTGATAGGAATTTCAATTTCCCCTCGTAAAAAATTTATTTTTTGTTTAGGCAATCTGCTGTTTCTCCATCCCGATGGCAGTTGACCTAAAAGTTCTGCTTCATTGTGGTTTTTCCCTTGAATCCACATTGCAGCGATAGAAGCTGCTTTTATTAATTCATTTTCAGTGGGTTCAAAAACCCTGGAAGGCTTAACCTTTTCTATAAAGTCTGTTGTAGTTAGCCCATTTAGAAAAGCTTCTGAACGTAATGTGGAGACTAAAAAATCCCTGTTGGTAACAACTCCACCTAGATGAAGAGATTCTAAAGCCATTGACAGTTTATTCGCGGCTTCGACTCTATTCTCTCCATAACAAATTACTTTAGCGATCATTGGATCGAAGTCAGTACCTATAATGGATCCTTGTTCCACTCCCGAGTCCCATCTGGCTTCAACTTCTGGATTTGGTTCATAAGCTATAAGAGAGCCGGTGGCAGGAAGAAAATCATTGGCTGGGTCTTCAGCGTAGAGTCTTGCTTCAATGGCAGAGCCGTACCAGTCAATATCTTCTTGATAGTAACCAAGACTTTCACCTCGTGCTATGCGGAGTTGCTCGTGAACTATATCAATGCCTGTTGTAGCTTCTGTAACTGGGTGCTCTACTTGCAATCTAGTATTCACTTCCAAGAACCAAAATTCACCCGTTTTGTCATCGACTAGAAATTCGACAGTTCCTGCTGATTCATATTTCAGTTTCTTAGCTAGTTTTAATGCCGCTTCACCCATCGCATGCCTCATTTCTGGGTCTACTCGAGGGGAAGGGGATTCCTCAATTATTTTTTGATGACGCCTTTGTATAGAACACTCTCTTTCTCCTAGATGTACCACGTTTCCATGTGAGTCCCCTAGGATCTGAATTTCTATATGTCTAGAAACCGGAATGTACTTTTCGATGAATATCCTGTCGTCATCAAAACCGCTTTTTGCTTCTCTTTGTGCGGCTTTTATAGATTCTTTTAAGTCTTTGGCAGATTTAACAATTCTCATGCCTTTTCCACCACCACCTGCAGCTGCTTTAATCAATAAGGGGTAACCTATGTCTTTTGCTTTGTTGGGGCTTGTCGTCATTGGAAGAGTAGGGACGCCTGCCTTTTCTGCTAAATCTTTAGCTTTTAATTTATCTCCCATTGAGTTTATAACTCGAGCAGAAGGACCAACCCAGAGTAATCCTGCTTTCAAAACAGCCCGACAAAATTTAGCGTTTTCAGATAAAAATCCATATCCGGGATGAATAGCCTCTGCACCTGTATCTAGAGCGGCTTGTATAATTTCTTTGGAATTGAGATATGAATCAGAAAGTTTAATAGCTTCATCAGCCATTTTGACAAAAGGCGAGTCCGCATCTGCCTCTACATAAACAGCAACGCAACTTATGCCCATATCATGAGCACTTCGAATCACTCTACAAGCTATTTCTCCTCTATTAGCAATCAGTAATTTATGGTAATTCTGATAACTCATAGTCTGTAAACTCCGTATCCCGGAGCTCCTTCAACTTCCTTACCATTAACTACGGAGAGACACATGCCGAGAACACTCCTGGTGTCTCTTGGGTCTATGATGCCGTCATCACTTATTGCTCCTGTTGCCCTTAAAGCCAAAGATCCTTCTTCTTGCATCGCTTCCGCCATGGCAACTATCTCAGCATCTTCTTTTTCATTAAACTTTTCTCCTTTTCTTGCTGCTTGACCTCTTCTTACTATAGACATGACTCCAGCGATTTGTTTAGGTCCCATGACCGCAATTTTTGCGGTGGGCCAAAGGAATGTGAAACGATTGTTGTAAGCTCTTCCGGACATTGCATAGGTACCTGCTCCGATTGAAGCTCCTACGATAACCGTTATATGAGGAACGTTGGAATTTGATACAGAATTTAAAAATTGCGCCCCTTTCTTAATCTGTCCGGCTCTTTCATAATCTTTTCCTACTATGAAGCCCGTTACATTTTGTAAGAAAAGGATGGGAATATCTATTTGGTTACAAAGCTGGACAAAGTGGGCTCCTTTTTGAGCTGAGTCAGGGTAAATAATACCCCCGTTATTTCCTAATATGCCTATTTGGTACCCATGAATGGAAGCAAAACCGCAAACAATATTAGGACCAAATAAAGGTTTAAATTCTTCAAATCTTGATCCATCTGTTATTCGCGTTATAACTTCTCTTATATCGAAGGGTTTTTTTAGTTCGGGATCCACTAGTCCCAGCAGATCTTCCGGGTCATTGATAGGCTCTTCAGGTTTAAGGGAAGGTTTATTCCCCCTTTTCCGCCAATTTAAATGTGAAACAACCTCTCTTCCTATTCTAATCGCGTCCATCTCATCTTCTGCCAGATAGTCTGCTAACCCTGATGTTTCAGCGTGCATTTGAGCTCCCCCGAGAGTCTCATCATCAGATTCTTCTCCCGTAGCCATTTTTACTAGAGGAGGGCCACCAAGGAAGACCTTGGATTGTTTTTTGATGAAAATATTGTAATCGGACATTCCCGGTTGATAGGCTCCTCCCGCAGTTGAAGATCCGAACACTAAAGAAATAGTGGGAATTCTTAACTTTGATAATTCTGTTATTTCGTAGAAAGTTCTTCCTGATTCAGCAAAATGACCTCCACCGGTTGGGGGCGCTGAATTTCCCCTCCTGCCTTTACCGCCCATCCTGAGATCACCTCCTGCCGATTCAACAAACTGAACATAAGGAAGCCTATTGTCTCTTGCTATCTCCATGGCCCTAGTCCATTTTTTACTAGAATAGGCATGCATGGCACCGGCTAATACAGTAGGGTCATTTGCAAAAACTACTACCTCAGTACCAGCAACAATACCTACGCCCGCAACAGCACCGCCTCCTACTGGATAAGCTGAATCATAAGCTGCTAGGGCACTGATTTCTAAAAAAGGTGTGTCCGGGTCAAGAAAATTTGAGATTCGGTCCCTTACTGCCATTTTTCCTCGTGCAGCTAATCTTTCGTGGTGGTGCATTCCTCCACCCAATTCTACATAATCCAGTAACTCTTCTATTTTTTCTAACTTCTCCATCATAACTGATTTATTTTCAGCGAAAGTTTCTGAAGAAGTATCTAATTTACTTTTTATTTGCGGGGCTAAAAGTGGATTACTCATATGTATTAATACTATTTTTGTTAAATGATTTCCTTATAGAGAATATAATTCTCTATCAATCTAGTCACTAGATAAAGTGTTTAATTACAGATTCTAACAAGATTAACAAATAAGAAATTGGTTCAAGCTACAAGACTACATATTGGAGCCGTGATAAAAGAGCTCAAAGACGGAAAAAAAGACGAGGAGCTTTGGCAAGAAGCAGAGAAGTTATCGGGAGGCATTGAGTCTTTGATCTTTGTCAAATATTTGCATTTAAGGGCGGAATCAATTGCCAAAACCTAAACTTTTTGTTGAAATATTTTTATAAAGGGAAATTAGTCGTATGTCATTAAGAAAATTAGATGTCGTTGTCGTAGGAGCAGGATTTTCAGGTTTGTATTTGCTCCATAAATTAAGGTCTTCAGGATTTTCCGTTGCGGTAATAGAAAAGGCAGATCAATTAGGCGGAACATGGCATTGGAATAGATATCCAGGAGCCAGATGCGATATACCTTCTCTGCAATACTCTTATCAATTTGACAAAGACCTCCAACAGGATTGGAATTGGAGTGAGAAATATTCAGCGCAGCCAGAAATTTTAGAATACTTAAATCATGTATCTGACAGATTTGATTTAAGAAAGGACATTGAGTTCAACACGGAAGTGATATCTGCCAGATTTAATGAAGAGAAGTCTCTGTGGGAGATTAAAACTTCGCAGGGTGAGCTAGAAACCAAGTTCTGTGTCATGGCAACTGGATGCCTGTCAGCTCCAAATACTCCGGATTTTAAAGGTTTGGATGATTACGAAGGTCAATTTCTGCATACGGGTAAATGGCCTCAAACCCAGGTGGACTTCACGGATGAATCCGTAGCCATTATAGGGACGGGTTCTTCCTCTATTCAGTCCATACCGGTTATAGCTGAACAAGCTAAACATCTTTATGTCTTTCAAAGAACAGCCAATTATTCGATACCGTCCAATAATGGCCCCATGGATCCCACAGAAGAGGCTGAAGTTAAATCCAGATACCCTGAGTTCAGAAAAGAAAACTGGGAGAACGGTTTTGGAATAGCGGGAATGGCAATCGAAGAAATGGCGGTTGAAGACGACGAGCAGGGCAGAAAAGAAAAGTTTAATCATCATTGGGAGAATGAAGGGCTAGGCTTCCTAGGCGCTTATGCCGATTTGATGTTGGATAAAGAGGCCAATGAAATGGCCGCTTCATTTGCTAGAGATAAAGTGAAAGAAATAGTGAAAGATGCTGAAGTGGCAGAACTTTTAAGTCCGAAGTTTACTATTGGTTGTAAAAGACTGTGTGTTGACACTGGCTACTTTGAAGCTTTCAATCGAGACAATGTAACTTTGATAGACCTCAATACCAATCCTATTGACTGTATTACAAGCAAAGGTTTGATAGCAGGAGAAGAGGAGTACTCAGTAGATAGTCTTATTTTGGCTACCGGCTTTGATGCAATGACCGGAGCCTTAACCAGAATAGATATTAGAGGGCGTAAGGGAATCTCCTTAAAAGATCAATGGATGGATGGTGCGAAATCATATTTGGGTTTGGGAATATCTAATTTTCCTAACCTTTTTACCGTCACAGGCCCAGGGAGTCCCTCAGTCTTATCCAATATGGTACCTTCCCTGGAGCTGCATGTTGAGTGGATAAGTCAATGCATTGAATGGATGCGGGACAATAATAAGAAAGTCATCGAATCCACTAAGGCTGTTGAAGAGGAGTGGATGACTTTAGTTAATGAAGTAGCAGATCTAACCGTTTATAAATCCTGTAATTCTTGGTACAACGGGTCAAACATAGAAGAAAAAGCCAAAGATTTTTTACCATTCATTGGCGTTCCCCCTTACACGGAAAAGATAACTGAAGTAGCGGAACAGAATTATCAAGGTTTCGTTTTTGATAAAACCAACTGACCTAAATTTCTTAAAAATTTAAGATTTCAGACTGTATAATCGCAAACTTCTCGGGCGCGTAACTCAATTGGTAGAGTGCCACCCTTACAAGGTGGAAGTTACAGGTTCAAGTCCTGTCGTGCCCACCACATATAGAAAAAGATAAGAAAGATATATATTTTTTTTAATACAACCTTTATCATTTTTTAGTATCTTTAATTATTAACTATTTCTAGGAGAGAAATTTATGAAATATATATTAAGTTTTATATTGGTATTTTCTATTGGTCTTTTTGCACAAGATAGCGAATTCAAGCATGAACCAGAGGGCAATGCTGCTGAATACTATATAGGTCACTACAACAAAGGTAAAAATTTAGATGACTTAATAAGATGGTATGGAAAATTTGCAAATTGGGCAGAAGATAAGGGTGTTTATGATGATATGACTATTGGAATCCTAACTCCATATTTTCATGCTGACCTTACATTATTGGATGTTATGTGGGTAAATAATTTTCCTACTCAGTCTGCACAATATGATGGCCTTAATGCTTGGATGACTCAAGGTGGCTCTGAGTTATTAAAAAGTTTACCAGTCACAAATAGTAGGCAGGTAAGTACATTTCAGTGGGTTGTCTCAACTCCTGCTGAGCCAGAAGAAGGCGATATGATGATGGCTGTATATGCCGATTGTAAGTTTGATGAGGGTTTCAATGGCAGACAGGTTTACGATCTTTATAAAGATTTTGCAATATATGCTCAATCTCAAGGTGATACCGTAGGTAGAAAAATGATTTTTCCAACATCTGGCTATGACGGCGATGCTGACTTTGTAAGACTGCTTTACACATCATCTATAGACGGTATGGGAGTAAATCGTGAATTATATTGGGACAAGCTTGAAGAATCTGAAGCTAATCAAAATTTAAAAGGTTTTTCTTGCTCTAATTCTAGAGAGTATGTTGGCATTTCGATGAGAGGTTAGCGACCGATCCTTTTAAAGGAGGCAATAGCCTCCTTTAATTTTTAATATGAAAGACCATTTCGTTAGGAGGTGAAACACCTCCACCTAAATGAAAAGAACCTCCTTAACCCTATCCATCCTGCTGCTGTTTGCAGGTGGAGTTCATGCTAATAGTCAAGAATTTGAGTATTCAAGTCCCGAGGAGGCAGGTTTCTCATCAGAACGTTTGCAGAGGATTTCACCT
>CAXFFS010000003.1:0-36813 GCA_964002385.1 uncultured Gammaproteobacteria bacterium
TTCTTTGGGGATCAAATCAATTTTATTTAATACCAACCATTTAACCTTTTCCGTTAAATTTACATCGTATTCCTTAAGTTCCAATAACAAAACTTTGCTCTCTTCTTCTATATCTTTAGTTTCCTTTCCTTCTACATCGATCATTTGCAAAATCAATCTGGTTCTTGAAAGATGTTTTAAGAATTGGAATCCCAAGCCTATTCCTTTTGAAGCTCCAGTTATAAGACCAGGGATATCAGAAATTACAAAACCCTTGTCAGAACTATAATCCACAACGCCTAGACTTGGCTTTAAAGTGGTAAATTCATAATCTGCTATTTTAGGATTAGCACTTGATACTGCATTGACTAATGAAGACTTCCCGCTGTTGGGTTTTCCTAAAAGTCCTACATCAGCAAGCAATCTAAGTTCCAATCTCAATGAAAGAGAGCCGCCCTCCTGTCCTTGAGTCGTTCTCCTTGGTGACCTATTAGTTGAGCTTTTAAACCTAACGTTTCCAGAACCTCCCTTGCCTCCTTTTGCGACAATAACTTCTTTATTATCTGAATCTAGGTCAGCTACTTTATGCTCAAAAGATTCATCATAAATAATGGTTCCAACTGGTACCTCGATAAAGAGATCTTTTCCATCAGCACCACTTTTATTATTACTTAAACCTTTTTTTCCTGATTCAGCTGAAAAGTATTTTTCATATCTAAATTTAGCTAAAGTATTTAAGCTTGCATTGGATTTAAGTACTATATTGCCACCTGAACCTCCATCGCCGCCATCAGGTCCTCCCTTAGGCAGGTTTTTAGCTCTTCTAAAACTTAAACAGCCGTCACCGCCATCTCCAGCAGAAACATCAACATGTACTTCATCAATGAAATTCATCGAACCATTCTAATGTAAATGAAGAAAGTAAAACCCTATGAGGGTTCTACATTAATAAATTGGCGAAGTTTTATGCCTTTTTTTGTGAAAGAAACTTTGCCATCTATTTTTGCGAAAAGAGTATGGTCCTTACCGCATCCCACATTTTTGCCAGGATGAAATTTAGTACCTCTTTGTCTTACTAGAATAGAGCCTGCTGAGACAGCTTCTCCTCCAAACCTCTTAACCCCTAAAAATTTGGCGTTAGAGTCTCTTCCATTCCTACTGCTTCCACCTGCTTT
Organism: uncultured Gammaproteobacteria bacterium; assembly: GCA_964002385.1. Taxonomy (GTDB): domain Bacteria; phylum Pseudomonadota; class Gammaproteobacteria; order Magnimaribacterales; family Magnimaribacteraceae; genus AEGEAN-183. Next base: position 1,155 of record CAXFFS010000003.1, read on the forward strand.
CTTATGTGCCATATCTAATATACAAACTAAGAGTTTATAGCCTCTATTAGGACTTCAGTAAAATTTTGTCTGTGTCCTTGGGTTCTGCGATAGTCTTTTCTTCGTTTCATCTTAAAAACTATTATTTTATCTGATTTTCCATGTCTAACTACTTTTCCAGTCACTTTTGCTTTTTCTAGGTAAGGAGTACCAACTTTGGAATCTTTACCATCAGAAATCATCAATACTTTGTCGAACTCAATCTTTGAGCCTTCTTCTTCGCTCAAAAGCTCAACCTTAAGGGAGTCCCCTTTACTGACCTTATGTTGTTTTCCTCCGCTTTCAATAACTGCAAACATTTTTAACTCCAAAACAGGAAATGTGAGGGTGCGCACTATACGAAAAAGAAAAACTTATCGCAATAAAAGAATCTAAGTTCAAGATAATCTAAAATGTGAAGATAATTATGGAACTTAATCCTTACAAGCACATAGAAACTGAATTGAGTGAACTAGAGATAGTATTGCAAAATTCCATATACTCAGATATCGAACTAGCAACTGAAGTAAGTTCATATATTGTTAGATCTGGGGGAAAGAGAATTCGACCGATTCTCACAGTTTTAGTTGCAAAAACTTTAGCTTATAGAGGAAAAGAATTGATAACTCTGGCGGCTGCTATAGAACTGCTTCATACAGCTACTTTAATCCATGACGATGTCGTTGACGAAAGTGAAGTCAGAAGAGGTAAGAAAAGTATTCATAAGAAATGGGACAATGCGCACGGAGTTTTGGTTGGAGATTTTGTTTATTCTAAAGCTTTTCAGTTAATGGCCTCCTTAAGCAATAAAAAAATTATTCAATCCTTGGCAAATTCAACTAATAGAATTGCCGAAGGAGAAGTTCTTCAGCTAAATATTCTTGAATCTAAAGCTTTCAACGAAGAAGATTATTTTGAAATAATTAGTAGAAAAACAGCTGAACTCTTCAAAGCTTCAGCTTCTACGGGAGCCCTTTTAGCAAATGTAGATGAAAATCTGGTGAGAATTTCAAGTGAGTTTGGTTTCTCATTAGGAATTTCTTTCCAGCTAAGAGATGATTTATTGGACTATTCTGGTAAGGAATTTGAAACTGGGAAAGAAATAGGGAAAGACTTTCTAGAAGGAAAAGTTACATTACCTTTAATTAAAGCCTTACAGTTAGCTAAAGCAAATGAATTGAAATTCCTAAAAAAAGCATTCGCAAGAGGGGACAAAGAGGATCTAAAAAAAGTTATTGATATTATTAGACAATCGGGTGCAATTGATGCAGTTCAAAAGAAAGCAGAAAAATATAGTGATAAGTGTCTGTATTTATTAGATAATTTTGAAGACTCTACCTACAAAAAATCCCTAGAAACTATAGTAATTGATCTACAAGAAAGATCTAATTAAATAAAGTCTTAGAATTTAATATCTCTTATACTGATAAAATATCTTATGAAGTAGAGTTAAAAAACTTTATGAGGAATGGTTTATGACATTTATTGCCAAAGATAGCTACGATAAACAGGAGCTTCTAGATTGCGGAGAAGGCAAATTATTTGGAGATGGGAAAGGCAGATTGCCAACTCCAAACATGTTGATGTTTGACAGAATCAATCATATTTCGCGCGAAGGAGGAGAATTTAATAAGGGCAAAATAATTGCAGAACTTGATATCGATCCTAGTCTCTGGTTTTTCGACTGCCATTTTAAGGAAGATCCCGTCATGCCTGGCTGCCTAGGTCTTGACGCTATGTGGCAATTAGTTGGCTTTTTTCTTTGTTGGCTCAATAACCCTGGAAAAGGAAGAGCTTTAGGATCAGGAGAGGTTAAATTTACAGGACAAGTTTTACCTACAGCCAAAAAAGTTACCTATGAGATAGATATGAAAAGAGTATTAAATCAGAAACTCACTGTTGGCTTAGGCAATGGCACCATGGCAGTGGATGACAGGATTATTTATACTGCAAAAAGTCTAAGGGTAGGTTTATTTGAAGATACCTCTTCTTTCTAAATTTTATGAAAAGAGTAGTAGTAACAGGTTTGGGAATTATCTCAAGCATAGGAAATAACATCAGAGAAGTTAAAAATTCTCTAAAATCTTTAACCTCTGGCATTGAGATTAATGAACAAAATAAAGAAATGGGACTTAGGAGTCACGTTTCAGCCAATATAAGAGGAATTGATTTAAAAGAAGAAATAGACAGAAAAGTTTATCGCTTTATGGGAGATGCAGCTGGTTATGGGTATCTCAGTGCAGTTCAGGCATTACAAGACTCAAGCTTAACCAATGAAGATATTTCGAATCATAGAACTGGTTTGATTATGGGATCTGGAGGTGCCTCATCAGAGGATCAGATTGATTCAGCAGATATATTGAGAACTAAAGGTTTAAAAAGAATAGGACCCTATAGAGTAACGCGTGCAATGGGAAGCACTGTTTCTGCATGCCTCGCAACCTCTTTGGGTATAAAAGGCATAAATTACTCTATTTCATCTGCTTGCTCGACCAGTGCACATTGCATAGGCTCAGGCATGGAACAAATTCAATTAGATAAACAAGATGTGGTGATAGTCGGCGGGGCAGAAGCCGAACACTGGGGTATGACAAGTTTATTTGATGCCATGGGTGCCCTATCAACAAAATACAATGATGACCCAAAATCGGCCTCTAGAGCATTTGATAGAGATAGAGATGGATTTGTAATAGCTGGAGGAGGAGGAGTTATCATCCTTGAGGAATTAGATCATGCAAAAAAAAGGGGGGCTCATATATATGCTGAATTAACAGGTTATGGAGCAACTTCAGATGGAGAAGATATGGTTAGCCCTTCAGGTGAAGGAGCTTTCAGATGTATGGAAATGGCTTGGTCTATGGCTGATAAAAAGAAAATAGACTATATAAATGCTCATGGTACTAGCACGCCAGTAGGTGATATTGTAGAAATTGAAGCCATAAGAAATCTTTTTGGTAAAAAAATTCCTTACATTAGTTCTACTAAATCTCTTACAGGACATTCTTTAGGAGCTGCGGGTGTACAAGAAGCTATTTATAGCTTGATTATGCTTATTGAAGATTTCCTTGTTGGCTCAGCTAATATAGATAACTTAGATGAAAAGATTAAAGGCACACCAATCCTTCGCAAAAATAAAGAACTCAAAGTGAATAGGGTTATGAGTAATAGTTTTGGTTTTGGTGGAACAAACGCCTGTTTAATTTTTGAAAACCAGACCTAAAAAGGTATATCGTCATCATCAATCCCACTATCCGGCACATCAGGAGCTGGTTCCTCACTCTTTCCTGCACCTTCTTGGTTTGAGGTGTTTGCACTTCCTCTGCTGTCTAAAAATTGTATGTCTCTAGCAATTATTTCTGTTGTATATCTAGTTTGGCCTTCTTGTTCCCACTTCCTTGTTTGCAATTGCCCTTCAATGTAAACCTTTGATCCTTTTTTTAGATATTCACCTGCAATTTCAGCTAATCTTCTCCAAAGAACTACCCTATGCCATTCAGTTCTCTCTTTATCCATGCCCGAATCTTTATCTTTCCATGAATCAGAGGTAGCAATACTTAAAGTAGTCACTGCTGCTCCACCAGCCGTAAATTTAACTTCAGGATCTTGTCCTAAATTTCCAACCAAGATCACTTTATTTATTCCACTTCTCGCCATTTCTTTCCTTTAATTAAATTAACTTATTTGTTTTTGTCTAAGAGATTATAATCAGTTTTTTATTTTACGGTTCAAAAGTTTTCACTAAATGAAACATATTAAAGTTAAAGGCGCAAGACAACATAATCTTAGAAATATAGATGTTGATATTCCAAGAAATAAACTGGTTGTCTTAACTGGCCTATCAGGATCTGGGAAGTCATCCTTGGCCTTTGATACTCTATACGCAGAAGGTCAAAGAAGGTATGTAGAATCTCTTTCTTCTTATGCTAGACAATTTTTATCGATTATGGAGAAGCCTGATGTAGACCATATTGAGGGACTTTCACCAGCGATATCAATAGAACAAAAATCTACTTCTCATAACCCTAGGTCTACGGTAGCTACTGTAACTGAGATCTACGACTACCTAAGACTACTTTTTGCACGTGCAGGAACTCCTAAGTGCCCTACTCATGAAATTTCTCTTGAAGGACAAACAGTTGAACAAATAGCAGATCAAATACTAAAGATTAATAAAGGCCGTAAAGTTGTACTCTTAGCTCCACTCATTACTGAACAGAAAGGAGAACATTTACATGTCTTTGAAGAATTAAAGGTTCAAGGCTTTGTAAGGGTTAGGGTCAATGGCATTATTGTTGATATAGACGATACCCCAAAATTAAATAAAAATAAGAAACACTCTATTGAAGCGGTTATAGATAGACTTGAAATTCCTTCTAAATTAGATGATGAAGATTTCATTTTAAGATTATCTGAATCTGTGGATCATGGTTTGGGCATAGGAGAAGGGATTCTCAAGCTTCTGGATTCCGAAAAGAATTCTGAAATTACATTCTCATCAAAGATGGCCTGCCCAGAATGTGGCTACAGCATCCAAGAATTAGAACCAAGATTATTTACTTTTAACAATCCTTCAGGAGCATGTCCTGAGTGTGAAGGTCTTGGGGTGAAACCTTATGTTGATGAAGATAAAGTTATTCACGAACCTCAGTTTAGTCTTCGTGAAGGTGCCATAAGGGGTTGGGATTCAAGCCACAGATACCATTTTCATTTAATAAGGTCTTTATCCAAGCAGTATGACTTCTCTCTGGATGAACCTTTTGGAGAATTAGATAAAAGTGTGAGGAAGTTAGTTCTCTTAGGAACTGAAGGAGAGGTAGTAAATTTTAGTTGGAGAAATAAGAGAGGACGATTGGTTGAAAGGTTTTTTCCTTTCGAAGGTGTTCTAAATAATGTTAATAGAAGATATAAAGAAACAGAATCCAACTACATTAGAGAAGAGTTATCTAAATTAATTAGTCTGAAAGACTGTCAGCTCTGCGATGGCACCAGACTAAGAGAAGAAGCCAGAAACGTGTTCATTCAAGACAATTCTTTACCAGAAATAACCTGCCTTACAATTGATGAAGCATTCAAATTATTTTCAAATGTTTTACTATCAGGAACAAAAAAAGAGATAGCAGACAGAATAATAAAAGAGATAAAAGAAAGGTTAGAATTTCTTATAGATGTAGGACTAAATTACTTAACGTTGGACAGGAGTGCAGAAAGCTTAAGTGGTGGCGAGGCCCAAAGAATAAGATTAGCAAGTCAAATAGGGTCAGGATTGGTCGGAGTTACTTACATTTTAGATGAACCTTCCATAGGACTTCACCAAAGAGACAATAAAAAACTATTAAAAACTCTAGAAAAACTTAGGGATCAAGGTAATTCAGTAATAGTTGTTGAGCATGATGAAGAAACTATGCATTTTGCTGATCACATCATAGATATAGGCCCAGGAGCTGGTATTAATGGTGGACAGGTATGTGCTGAAGGAACTGCAGAGGAAATATCTAAATCAACTACTTCAATTACTGGTCTTTACCTTTCAGGTAAGAAACAGATAGAAGTGCCTAAAGAGAGAATTAAACCAGGGGAAAAAACAACTGAAGGGGAATGGTTATTTTTAGATAAAACCACAGGACACAATCTAAAAAACTTAAGTTTACAATTACCTATTGGTCTATTCGTTTGTGTTACAGGAGTATCGGGTTCTGGTAAATCTACCCTAATAAACCAGACTCTTTTGCCTGCCGTTTCAAATATTCTTGGTAATAAAGAAAAGCTTAATGCTAAACCCTACGGCAGCATTAAAGGAGCTGAAAATATCAAGAAAATAATTGAAATAAGCCAAAGCCCTATTGGAAGGACTCCCAGATCAAATCCCGCTACTTATACGGGATTATTTACTCCAATAAGAGAACTTTTTTCTGGAACCCAAGAATCAAGATCTAGAGGCTATAAAGTTGGTAGATTTAGCTTCAACGTGAAAGGTGGAAGGTGTGAAACTTGCCAAGGAGATGGTCTTATTAAAGTAGAAATGCATTTTCTACCAGATATTTATGTTAAGTGTGATGCTTGTAATGGACAAAGATACAACAGAGAAACCTTGGATATAAGATACAAGGGAAAGAATGTATTCGAGGTATTAGATATGACAGTGGAAGATGCTCTGGATTTCTTTAGTGCTATTCCTTCAATAAATAACAAGCTTAAAACCTTGATGGAAGTTGGACTTGGATATATAAAACTTGGTCAACCGGCCACAACTCTTTCTGGCGGTGAGGCTCAAAGGGTAAAGCTCGCTAAAGAATTATCCAAATCAACTTCTGGTCACACTCTGTATGTCTTAGATGAACCCACTACTGGATTACATTTTCATGATGTCCAATTGTTATTGAGGGTCTTAGAAAAACTTAGGAACAACGGAAACACAGTTGTAGTAATTGAACATAACATGGAAGTAATTAAATGTTCAGATTGGATTATTGATCTAGGTCCAGAAGGCGGTTATGCAGGCGGGGAAATAGTTGCGCAAGGCTCTCCTGAAGAAGTTTCTAAATCAAAATCTTCCTATACCGGAAAACATCTTTGCAAGGTATTAAAAACTAAGAAAATATCAAAAGTGACAAGAGTAGCTAACTAGATGCTTCTTCAAGTGCTTCTGATTCGGAAACTTCATTATCTTCTTTCAAAAATTCAACTTGGGCAATAGGAGATTTATCTCCAGCCCTATGTCCCCGTTTAATGACCCTTAAATAACCCCCAGGTCTTTCCTTAAATCTAGGTCCTATTTCAGAAAACAGCTTAGCCACAGCAGCTTTGTCTCTTAATTTTGAATAGGCCTTTCTTTGATTGGCTACACTATTCTCTTTGGCAAGAGTCACCAAAGGTTCTAAGAAGCCTCTGATTTCTTTAGCTTTAGCTAAAGTGGTCTTAATAGACTCACGAAGAATAATAGAGATAGCTAAACTTCTCATCAGAGCAGTCCGATGAGAGCTATTTCTATTGAGTTTTCTTCCTGATTTTCTATGTCTCATATTAAAAATTTTAAGTAGTTTCTGGAGGCCAATGTTCCAGTATCAGTCCTAAAGAAAGTCCTCTTGAAGCTAAAACCTCTTTTATTTCATTTAGAGATTTTTTACCAAGATTTGGGGTTCTTAGAAGGTCTGATTCCATTCTAGTAACCAGATCTCCGATGTAATGTATATTTTCAGCTTTTAGGCAGTTTGCAGATCTGACGGTTAGTTCTAGCTCATCCACGGGTCTCATCATTACAGGATCAATCATCGCTTCTTCTTTTTCTTCTATCACCTCTTCCAATCTTCCTAGCTCTGCAAAAGCTGAAAGTTGATGTTGAAGGATAGTCGCAGATATTCTTAAAACTTCTTCTGCATCAAGAGTACCATCAGTATCAATATCAACGATTAATCTATCTAGATTCGTTCTTTGCTCAACTCTGGCATCTTCTACAGTATATGAAACCCTTTTTATTGGTGAATAAGTAGCATCTAATCTTAAAAGACCCGTTTCTTGTCCTTCATCTTCAGAAAGAGGTTTTACTGGAACAAACCCTCTACCTCTTGTTACTTTTAATAACATATTAAGAGATCCTTTATCTGTTAGAGTGGCTATAAGATGATCGGGATTAATTATTTCTACGCCTGCAGGAGTGTCAATATCTCCTGCTACCACCTTACCTTTAGATTTCTTAGAAATTTTTAGTTCAGCTTCTTCTGATTCTAGTAGTCTTACTGAAAGCTCCTTTAGATTCAAAAGAATATCTATTACATCTTCTTGGACTCCTTCAATAGTGCTGTATTCATGTAAAACTCCATCTATTTTTACTTCTGAGACAGCAGTTCCTGGCATTGAAGACAGCATGATACGTCTTAAGGCATTTCCTAGTGTATGTCCAAAACCTTGTTCTAAAGGTTCAAGAATTATCTTAGACCTTGTTGGCCCTAATTCTTCTACCAAAATTTCAGTTGGTACAAGAAAATCTTTAATTATGTCGTAATTATCAGTCATATTATTCCTCTTCAAATTATTTTGAATATAGTTCAACAATAAGATTCTCATTAATATCAGAATCTAGAAATTCTCTTTCTGGAGCTGAACTATATACTCCTGAAAAATCTGGTTTATTTACTTCTAGCCATTCACATTCTGGTCTAGAAGAAGAGATCTCTAAGGCCTCTTTAACTCTTTTTTGATTTTTAGCTTTTTCTCTAAGGCTTACAATGTCTCCAGGTGACAATTGGTAACTAGGTATATTAACAGTGAGGCCATTTACCTCTACAGATTTGTGGCTTACTAATTGCCTAGCTTCAGCTCTTGTAGAAGAAAATCCCAGTCTATAAACAACATTATCTAGTCTGCTCTCAAGAAGCTGTAGAAGATTATCACCAGTAACCCCTTTTTTTCTAGCAGCAGATTTATAATAATTTCTAAACTGTCTTTCCATTATCCCGTAGAGCCTTCTTACCTTCTGCTTTTCTCTAAGTTGAATGCCATAATCAGAAATTCTTCCTCTTCTTCTTCCATGCATGCCAGGAGAGGTTTCTGAATGGCACTTTGATTCATAACTTCTTATGCCACTTTTTAGTAGAAGATCTCTTCCCTCTCTACGCGATAACTTGCTCTTTGGTCCTAAGTACCTTCCCATATTAAACTCTCCTCCTCTTTGGCGGTCTACAACCGTTATGAGGGATAGGAGTGACATCCGTTATTTTGGTTATTTTAAATCCCATAGAATTTAAACCTCTTATCGCTGACTCTCTTCCTGATCCAGGCCCTCGAACTTCAATTTCCAAAGTTTCTATTCCGTTTAATCTTATTTGTTCTGCTACAACCTCTGCTGCTCTCTGAGCTGCAAATGGAGTACTTTTCCTAGAACCCCTAAAACCTTGACCACCTGCGCTTGACCAAGCCAAAGTATTTCCTTGCTTATCGGTTACATTAATTAAAGTGTTATTAAACGAAGCATGAATATGTGCTATTCCTTCACTCACTTTTCTTTTTGTTGCTTTTTTTCCTTTTGCCATAAATTCTACCTTCTGATTGGTCTCTTAGGACCCTTACATGTCCTTGCATTATTTTTAGTTCTTTGTCCATTTACAGGAAGATGTCTACGATGCCTGATTCCCCTGTAAGTTCCAAGGTCTTGAAGTCTCTTTATATTTGTAGCTATATCTCTCCTTAAATCTCCCTCAATTAAATATTTTGTAACTTCATTTCTTATCAGCTCAAGTTCCGCTTCTTTCAAGTCTCCTATTTTTGCAGTAGGGGCAATTCCTGTTTTGGAACAAATGTCCAAAGCTCTGGTCTTCCCTACACCAAATATATAAGTTAATGAAATCTCAGCATGTTTATTGTCTGGAATATTTATACCTGCTACACGTGCCATAGTTCCTCCTATCCTTGTCTCTGCTTATGTCTGGGTTCTGAATCACATATTACGTAAACTCGCCCTTTTCTCTTGACCAACTTACAATCTCTACAGATTCTCTTTACAGATGCTCTTACCTTCATGATTTACCTGCCCCCTAAAGGATTATTTCCATAACCTTTCAAATTAGCTTTCTTAAGAAGGGATTCGTACTGCTGAGACATCAAGTGTGATTGAACCTGGGCCATAAAATCCATTACCACGACTACTGCAATCAATAGAGATGTTCCACCTAAGTAGAAGGGTACGCTAGCAGAAACAATTAAAAACTGAGGCATTAAACACACTAAAATCAAATAGCCTGAGCCCCACACAGTCAATCTTGTCATTACTTGGTCAATATAATCAGCTGTCTGTTCTCCTGGTCTTATTCCTGGTAGGTAAGCACCTGACCTTCTTAAATTCTCGGAAATATCTTTTGAGTCAAACTGAAGAGCAGTATAAAAAAAACAGAAAAAAGCAATCAATACCGAGAATAAAATTACATACAAAGGCTGACCGGGACTTAAAGCTAGAGATATTTCTTGAAGCCACTCAAACCCTTGCCCTTGACCAAACCAGGTTGAGGCCGAAGCAGGAAACAGTAATAAACTACTAGCAAATATCGCTGGGATAACTCCTGCTTGATTAATCTTCATAGGGAGGTAAGAAGTTTGTCCTTGTACCATTTTTCTTCCTTGCTGCCTTCTAGCATAATTTACAGTAACTCTTCTCTGGCCTCTCTCAACCCATACTATGAAAGCAACAGCGACAACAGCTACTAATGCTATGGATAACAAAAGAAGTAGGTTTATATCTCCTTGTCTGGCACCCTCAAATGCTTGACCTATTGCTCGAGGTAATCCTGCAACAATACTTGAGAAAATTATAATTGAAATACCATTTCCTATTCCTCTCTCTGTAACTAATTCTCCTAGCCACATTAAAAAAACTGTTCCGGTTACTAAAGAAACAACTGCTATAAGTTGGAAAATAGGTCCTGGATCTAATGCCAAACCTTGATTCTGTAGCCCAAGTGCCAAACCGGTAGCTTGTAGCAATGCTAATGCTACTGTTCCGTATCGAACATAAGCCGTTCGCAATCTTCTTCCTTCCTCTCCTTCTTCTCTAAATCTTTTTTTCAATGAAGGGTTTGTTCCTTCCATTAAACTCATTATTATCGATGAAGTTATGTAAGGCATAATATTCAAAGCCATAATGCTCATTCTCTCTAGTGCTCCACCAGAAAACATATTAAATAAATCTAATAAAGTTCCTTGGTTCTGTTGGAATATAGAAGCTAATTTATCTGGATCTATTCCTGGTATAGGTATATGAGTGCCAATTCTGTATACAATGACTGCAAAAAGAACAAACCTTAACCTCTTCCAAAGTTCTGAAAGACCTTTTGTTTGTTGCCCTGTAGGATTAACAGACATAATTAAACCTCAATTTTCCCACCAGCACTTTCTATCAGATTTTTTACAGAAGCAGTTGTATTTATTCCCTTCAAATTCAATTTAGAGCAAGACTCTGTATCTTTAATGACCTTAACCTTAGAAGTATTTTGATTAATTAAATCCTCTTCTTTCAAAACTTGAATATTAATCTCTTTTTTATCTAACTTTATAAGAGTACTTAATCTTATTTCTTCAGAGAATCTACTCTTCCTTGAAAAGAACCCATACTTGGGAACCCTTTTTTGCAGTGGCATTTGCCCGCCTTCAAAGCCTGCTCGGACTCCTCCTCCAGATCTAGAACCTTGTCCTTTGTGTCCTCTTCCGCTAGTTTTTCCTAGACCACTTCCGGGTCCTCTACCTCTTCTCTTCCGCTTACTTGTTCTTGAAGAAAGGCCCTTATGTGGAACCAAATTATTTAATTTTAAGGTATTCAATTTCATAATCAGTCTTATTATTTTTTATTCCTTAACTTCCAGTAAATGTTTTGCTTTATTGATCATCCCTCTGTTCTGGTCTGTATCTTTTACAAAAACTACTTGTCCTAATTTAGACAATCCCAAGCCCCTGACAGAGCTTCTTTGATAGCTCTTAGAGCCTATTAAACTCTTAATCAATTTCACTTCTATCTCAGTTGTACTCATTTATTTCACTTCTTTCCAATTCTTTGGCTGACGCCCTTCGGTGATTCCATTTCTTTAAGAGCTTTTAAAGTTGCCTGTACTACATTTAACGGTGTTGTAGAACCGTAACATTTAGCTAAAACATCTTGAACGCCTGCTAATTCTAGTACCGCCCTCATAGCCCCTCCAGCAATAACTCCTGTTCCTGGAGCTGCAGGTTTCATAAAAATAATTGAAGATCCATGCTTTGCCTTTACAGGATAATGGATAGTATTTCCTTTCAGCTCTATAGAAACCATATTTCTCCTTGCATTATCAAGAGCTTTTTGAATTGCTATAGGTACCTCACGGGCCTTACCTCTGCCATAACCTACTTTTCCATTACCGTCTCCAACTACAGAAACAGCGGTAAAACCAAAGACTCTTCCTCCTTTAACTACCTTTGCAACTCGATTTACTTGCACAAGTTTTTCTTCAAGAACCTCTGAACTTAGGTTGTCTGTTACTACATTTTTTTCCATTTCTAATCCTTATCTAAAAAGATAATCCAGCTTCTCTAGCAGCCATGGCTAAGGCCTTTACTCTTCCATGAAACTTGTATCCAGACCTATCAAAAGCAACTTGTTTTATGCCTTTCTCCAAAGCTCTTTCTGCAATAAGCCTTCCCACCTTTGAAGCAGTGTCAATATTTCCATTGTTCGTCCCCTTAACTTCTGATTCATTTGAAGAGGCAGAGGTTACAACTTCAGATCCATCATTAAGCATTACTTGTGCATAAATATGCATACTTGATCTAAAAACTGTTAGTCTATGAATATCCTTGAATCTAACTTTAGATCTAGTTTTTCTAGCTCTTCTTAACCTTGATATATTCTTCTTACTCATTTTTATGCTTTCTTGGACTCTTTTCTTCTAATTTTTTCATTACTGTACCTAACCCCTTTTCCTTTATAAGGTTCTGGAGGTCTAAAACTTCTTATTTCTGCTGCGACTTGACCAATTATTTGTTTGTCGGCTGATTTCAAAACTATCTCGGTTTGGCTAGGAACCTCAGCTGAAACAGCTTCAGGTAGTTCATAAACTACTGGATGGGAGAATCCTAAGCTTAATTCTAATTTATTACCTGATAATTTAGCTCTATAACCAACACCATTAATCTCTAATTTTCTTTCAAAACCAACTGAAACACCCTCTATTATATTTTTTGTAAGCGCCCTCATAGTGCCAGTTAAAGCAAGCGTCTGAGGTAATTCATTGGATGGGGAAAAAGAGATTTTTTCATCATCAATTAAAAGCTCAACATCAGAGTGCACATTTAATACAAGTTCTCCCAATTTACCTTTTGCTAAAATTGATTTGTCCTTACAAGATAAAGACACTTCAGAGGGTATATTGATTGGTTTTAAAAAAGTCTTAGCCATAAATTAAAATACTGAACAAAGTAACTCGCCACCTAAACCAGCTTCCCTGGCTTGCTTGTCTGTCATTAACCCTTTACTAGTAGATACAACAGCAATACCCAAACCGCCATTAATTGAGGGTAAATCTTTCTTTCCTACATACTCTCTTAATCCTGGTTTACTTAGTCTCTTTATTTCTCTGATTACTGGTTTTCCTTCATAGTATTTAAGAAGGATTGAAACTTCAGGTTTTTTTCCTTCCTCTACAGTTATTGAATCGATATAACCTTCTCTAACCAACAATTCTAAAAGAGCTATTTTTTTTGAAGATGAAGAAACAATGAATTCTGGCTTTCTTCTAGCCTGAGCGTTTCTAATTCCTGTTAAAAGGCTTGAGATAGGATCTTGCATACTCATATTAACTACCAACTAGATTTAACTAATCCGGGAATATCTCCTTTCATAGCTAATTCTCTTAACTTATTTCTCCCAAGACCAAATTTCCTATAAACAGCATGAGGCCTGCCAGTTATTGCACATCGCCTTTGCTTTCTTATAGGGTTAGCATCTCTAGGTAGTTTTTGTAATTTAACCTGAGCTTGAGCCCTATCTTCATCTGAAGTATTAGGATTTTTAATCATCTCTTTCAGTTCTGCCCTCTTCTTTGAATAACGAATAACGGTCTTCTCTCTTTTTCTTTCTCTTGCAATCATTGATGCTTTTGCCATATCTACCTCTAATCTTTAAATGGAAAATTCATAGCTCTTAATAATAATTCTCCTTCTTGATCACTATTAGCAGATGTTGTAATTGAGATATCCATTCCTCGTATCTTATCTACTTTGTCATAATCAATTTCAGGAAAAATAATATGTTCTTTTACCCCCAGAGAATAGTTTCCTTGTCCATCAAATGAACTAATATCAAGTCCTCTAAAATCTCTTTCCCTAGGTATAGCAATGCCTAATAACCTCTGTAGAAATTCAAACATCCTATCGCCTCTAAGAGTCACTTTGCATCCAATGGGCATGCCTTCTCTTATCTTAAAATTAGCTACTGATTTTCTAACCTTAGTTATCAAAGGTTTCTGGCCACTTATTAAAGCTAAATCTTCGACAGCATTTTCAAGAATTTTCTTATCAGTAAGAACTTCTCCTACTCCCATATTTATAGTTACCTTTGTAATTTTTGGTACTCCCATATCGCTTGTTAAACCCATAACCTGTTTCAGTTCTGGCAATACCTTGTCTGAATAATGTTCTTTTAAAGAGATCATCTACTAAATTTCCTTACCTGAAGATTTATAAACTCTTGTTCTTTTACCTTCTTCAGAGACATTTATGGAAACCTTGTCCGCTTTTTTAGAAGAAGGGTTAAAAATGGCAATATTTGAAAGATCTATCAAAGATTCTTTCTCAACTATTCCCCCTTGTACGCCTGCTTGGGGATTGGGTTTAGTATGTTTTTTCACCAAATTTACTCCGCTAACAAAACATTTACTATTAGGTGCTAAGGCAGAAACCGTGCCTTGCTTGCCCTTATCCCTACCAGCAATAACTATTACTTCATCTCCTTTTTTAATCTTTAACATGGTTTACAAAACCTCCGGTGCTAAAGAAATTATCCTCATAAATTCTTCACCTCTAAGCTCCCTAGAAACAGGTCCAAACACTCTTGTACCAATAGGTTGTTTCTGAGCATTTATTAGAACTGCCGCATTTTCATCAAATCTGATAGCAGAACCATCAGAACGCCTCAATCTATTCTTTGTCCTGACCACAACAGCATCTATGACCTCACCTTTCTTTACTCTTCCTGTAGGAATGGCTTCCTTTACAGTTACCTTAACTATGTCTCCTACTTTAGCGTAACGTTTCCTAGATCCACCAAGAACCCTTATACACATAAGCTTTCTGGCACCACTATTATCAGCTACCTCTAGATATGTATGTTCACGAATCATTTTTATTAACCAACATTTTTAACTCTTTTTTCTATTTCTGCTAACTTCCAGCTTTTAGTCTTGGAAAAAGGTTTACTTTCTTCAATAATAACTACATCACCTTCAGAACATTCATTACCCTCATCATGAGCTTGTAACTTTGTAGATCTTCGTATAATTTTCTTATAGAGAGGATGTTTAACTTTCCTTTCAATTAAAACAGTAATGGTTTTATTTCTTTTTGAACTAACAACTAGCCCTGTCATCTGTCTTTTATTTTTTTCAGTCATTATTCCCTTCTTTTATAGCTTCTCTTTGAACGGTCTTTAGTTGAGCAATAGATTTTCTAATTTTTTTAATTTTATGTATCTCTTTTAACTTGCCAGAAGCAAGAGACATCTTTAAATCCAATAATTCTTTTCTCAACATTTCTTCTTCGTTTAGGGAGATTGAGGAGTCTCCCCTAATTTTGGATAAAAAAGTTTCTTTCTTAGCCATTTTTTAAGACCTTTTCACAAAACTAGTAGAGACAGGTATTTTTGATGAGGCCAAAGCAAAGGCTTCTCTAGCTAAGTCTTCATCCACTCCCTCCATTTCGTAAAGTATTTTTCCAGGTTTAATTGGACAAACCCAATATTCAACATTTCCCTTACCCTTTCCTTGCCTTACTTCCAGAGGTTTTTTGGTTATGGGCTTATCTGGAAAAACTCTTATCCAAATTTTTGCCCCTCTTTTTACTTTCCTTGTCATTGCTCTTCTGGCCGACTCAATCTGTCTTGAAGTTAGCATCCCACGAGAAGTAGCCTTTAGAGCAAAAGTTCCGAAACTTATAGTATTGCCACGCATTGCATTACCTGTATTTCTACCTTTCTGCTGTTTTCTATATTTAGTTCTCTTAGGCTGAAACATATTAATTCACTATTTTTCTTTTTTCTCTTTGGCCTTTTTGTCTAGAATTTCCCCTCTGAAGACCCAAGCTTTTACGCCGATGATTCCATAAGTTGTTTTTGCTTCTGATAAACCATAATCAACATCTGCTCTTAGAGTATGAAGTGGAACTCTTCCTTCCTTGTGCCATTCTGCTCTGGCTATTTCAGCACCGCCTAACCTTCCAGCGACTCTAATTTTTACACCTTGAGCTCCTTGTCTCATTGCGTTTTGTATTGCTCTTTTCATTGCTCTTCTGAACATAACTCTTCTTTCCAATTGCTGCGCAACATTATCAGCTAAAAGCTTTGCATCTAGATCTGGTTTCCTAATTTCTTGAATACTTAAAGTAACTGGTATACCCATCATCAATGTTATTTCTTCCCTCATACGATCAATATCTTCACCCCTTTTCCCAATTACCACACCTGGCCTTGCAGTATGAATTAAGACTCTTGCATTATCTTCTGTCCTCTCAATTTCTATTCTGCTTACTGAAGCATGACTTAATTGTGAAAATAAGTGCTCTTTTACCTCAATGTCTTTAAGCAAATTTTCAGTATATTTAGATTTTTCAGCATACCAATGAGAGGTATGCTCTTTGGTTATCCCTAATCTAAAGCCTATAGGATGAACTTTTTGACCCATAATTAACTTATTTCCTCTAGTATTAATTTGATGTTACAGCTACGTTTTAAGTATCTATCTGCCCTGCCTCTTGCGCGCGGTCTAATTCTTTTCATAGTAAAACTTTCATCAACTAAGATTTTTGAAATAAACAATCTATCAATGTCTAGACCTTGGTTGTGTTCAGCATTTGCAATGGCAGATTCCAAGACCTTTTTAATAATAGGTGCTGATTTTTGTAGTTCAAAGGACAGAATATCTAAAGCTTCTTCAACTTGTTTTCCACGAATTTGATTAGCTACCAGCCTAGCCTTCTGACTAGATACTCTAGCGCTCCTTAATGTTGCATTTACTTCTGTCATTTTTCTTCTTTAGGTTGACTTTCTATCCCCTGAATGAACCCTGAAAGTCCTCGTTAAAACGAATTCTCCTAATTTATGACCAACCATATCTTCCTGGATAAAGATGGGTACATGCTGTCTTCCATTGTGTACAGCTATGTTAAGGCCCACCATTTGAGGAGTTATGAGAGATCTTCTTGACCAGGTTTTAATTGGCTTTTTATTATTCTCAGCAATTGCTTTATCTACTTTCTTCTGTAAATGTAAATCTATAAAGGGTCCTTTTCTTAATGATCTAGGCATAATTCTTACTGGTATCTACGCCTAACTATTAGGCGATTACTTTGTTGTTTAGTTTTCCTTGTTCTGAACCCTTTTGTAGGTACGCCCCAAGGAGTCACTGGATGTCTGCCCCCAGAAGTTTTTCCTTCTCCTCCACCATGTGGGTGGTCTATAGGGTTCATTGCAACACCTCTTACTTTTGGTCTTCTCCCTAACCATCTTTTTGCTCCAGCCTTCCCCACAGATCTTAAAGCATGCTCAGAATTAGAAACGGCCCCGATAGTGGCCTTGCAATTAGAAAGAACCTTTCTTACTTCTCCACTACGAAGCCTTAAAGTTGTGTATCTTCCTTCAATAGCCAATATCTGGGCAGAAGAACCCGCACTTCTAGCTATTTGGGCTCCTTTTCCAGGAAACATTTCAATACAATGTACTGAAGTCCCTAATGGCATATCTGAAAGGCTTAAACAATTCCCAATCGAAATTGAAGAAGCTGATCCTGACTCTATAACATCTCCATCCTTTAAACCTTCAGGAGCAATTATGTATCTTCTCTCACCATCTTGGTAAAGAACAAGAGCTATATTAGCAGACCTATTCGGGTCATATTCTAATCTTTCAACACGAGCTTTTATTGAATCTTTATCACGTTTAAAATCTATAACACGATAATTCTTCTTATGACCACCCCCTCTATGTCTTGAAGTAATACGGCCTTTATTATTTCTGCCAGATTTTTGCTTTTTACTTTCTAATAATGCTTGAAAGCCCGATCCTTTATGCAGACCTTCTCTAGAAACCCAAGACCGAAATCTTCTTCCAGGTGAAGTAGGTTTAGATTTTTTTATTTGGTTTGCCATCTATTCTATTCCTACATCTATCGATTGTCCTTCTGCAACACTTACATAAGCTTTTTTCCAATTTGGTCTTTGCTTAATTCTGTGTCGAGAACGCTTTGTCTTTCCTTTTACCTTCAAAACTCTGACTTTATTTACCTCAACTGAGAAATATGCTTCCACAGCTTTCTTTATTTCTTTTTTAGTAGAATTAATATCTACTTTAAATGCGTATTGATTACTTTGATTCATAAGATTAGTAACCTTTTCTGTAAGGTGAGGCGCTTTAATGGTTTTATAGATATCTTTTTTCATTATGAAAGTACCTCTGCTAATGAAGTGAGAGCATCTTCTGTAAAAACCACCTTTTCAGCATTTATAAGGTCAACAGGATTTAATGAATTAATAGTTTGTGAACGGATGTTAAATAAATTTTTAGAAGCAATTTCAAAATTTTGATTCTTTTCTTTAAAAACAAATACAGCATTCGAAAAACCCAACTTGGAGAGCAAGTTTTTTATTTCTGAAGTTTTGGGGGGTTCGTTAATTTCTAGGCTATCTATAACAACTAACCTTTCTTCATTAATTAATCTAGAGAGTATAGATCTGAAAGCTGCCCTATACATTTTCCTATTCACCTTTTTCTTCTTTGTTGGTCTAAAGACATGGGCAAAGGTAACCCCTCCTGATCTCCAAATAGGACTTCTTATCGTTCCTGCTCTGGCCCTTCCAGTACCCTTTTGTCTCCAGGGCTTCCTTCCCCCTCCTCTTACAGCAGATCTATTTTTCTGCGCTTTAGTATTTGGATGAGAATTATGAATGTAGGTTGAAACTAGCTGATGAACTAGATCAAAATTATATTTTTGAGCAAAAATAGTCTCTGGGAACTCTATTTCAGATCCTTTTGTTCCATTTTGATCTATAACTTGCATTTTCATTTTTTTATTCTGATTCAGTTTTCTCAGCTTTATTTTTAGGCTTTTTTTCTTCTGGTTGGGTCTCTTCTGGTTGGGTCTCTTCTGGTTGGGTCTCTTCTGGTTGGGTCTCTTCGAATGGGAATTCTACATTTTCACCTCTCGCAGGCCTTAGTATCACCCGAGAGCCTGTTGAGCCAGGGATAGAACCTTGAATAAGTATCAAGCTATTCTCTAAATCTATGGAAATAATTTTTAAATTCTGGACAGTTACCTTTTCTGATCCCATATGACCAGACATCTTTTTTCCTTTCCAAACCCTTCCTGGGGTTTGACATTGGCCTATAGATCCGGGTGCCCTATGAGATAAAGAATTACCATGAGTTGCATCTTGCATCTGAAAATTCCATCTTTTAACAGTTCCAGCAAAGCCTTTTCCTTTTGATACACCCGAAACATCTACTACTTGTCCCTCTTTGAATAATGCCAAAGGTATGGCTTTTCCTATTTCTACTTTCTCAATTTCTGTGTTTTCAATAGGAAATTCCCATAAACCCTCTCCAGGATCTACAGAAGATTTTTTGAAGTGTCCCAATTCTGATTTAGTTAAGTGTTTTTCTTTTTTCCGACCTGTCGTTACTTGAACAGAGCTATAACCATCATTGTCTACAGTTTTTATTTGAGTAATGGTATTTGCATCAACACTCACCACAGTTACAGGTAGAGACCCCCCTTCTTCTGTAAAGACTCGGGTCATTCCTTGTTTTTTTCCTATTAATCCTAAAGACATGATTCAAACCTCATCTAGACTGATCTGTACAAGCACCCCAGCAGATAATTCTAATTTAGTTAATGCATCCAAAGTTTTCTCTGATGGCTCTATGATATCTAGTGTTCTTTTGTGGGTTCTTATTTCGTATTGGTCGCGGGCGTCTTTATCTTTGTGAGGGGAAGTCAGGATGGTTGTTTTATGTTTTTTAACCGGCAAAGGTATTGGCCCCTTAACTTTAGCGCCCGTGCGTTTTACTGTCTCTACGATTTCTTTCGCAGACTTATCTATGAGCCTATGGTCAAAAGCTTTTAACCTAATTCTTATGCTTTGGTTTTGCACAATCCTGTTCCCACTTCATCTAAGAAGAGTTAAAAAATTTTGCCTAAAAAAAGGGCAAAACTACTATTAAAAAAGGCTCAAATCAGCAAAAATTCATGATTAGAGCCCAACCATCAAAAAAGAGCGCAAATTCTAGGTTTGTGACGCCAAAGTGTCAACATAAATATATAAAAAAACCCTTTAATTAAGGGGTTTTTAGATTAATTAAAACTAGTTATTCGTTCTTATTAATTACAGCTTCAGCAACATTGGGTGGTACTTCTGAATATTTAAGAGGTTCCATAGTAAAAGTGGCCCTCCCTTGTGTTGCTGACCGGAGATCAGTTGCATAGCCAAACATTTCTGCTAAAGGCACCTCTCCGGAAATAACCTTGCCAGAAGGACCGTCATCCATACCACCTATAACTCCTCTCCTTCTGCTTAAATCTCCAACCACATCACCCATATATTCTTCAGGGGTTACTACCTCAAGGCTCATAATGGGCTCCAATAGGACTGGATCTGCTTTCAAAGCTCCATCCTTAAAAGCCATTGAGCCCGCTACTTTGAAAGCTATTTCACTAGAATCTACATCATGAAATGAGCCGTCATAAAGTGTAACTTTAATTTTAACTAAAGGATATCCTGCTATTACCCCAGCTTCCATTTGTTCCCGACAGCCTTTATCAACAGCAGGAATAAACTCTTTAGGAATAGTGCCTCCTACTATTTTATTTACAAATTCATAATTTTCTTCATCTGATTTTAAGGGCTCCATTTTTATGTATACATGCCCGTATTGACCTCTTCCTCCTGATTGTCTTACAAATTTAGCTTCCTGTTCGACTAATTTTCTAATTGTTTCTCTATAAGCTACTTGGGGTTTTCCCATATTGGCTTCTACGTTAAATTCTCTTCTCATTCTGTCTACTAAAACATCAAGGTGAAGTTCTCCCATTCCAGAAATGATTGTTTGGCCTGACTCTTCATCTGTTCTCATCTTAAAAGAAGGGTCTTCTTGAGCTAATCTTCCTAAGGCTATGCCCATCTTTTCCTGATCTTCTTTAGTCTTTGGCTCTACTGCAACAGAAATTACTGGATCAGGAAAATTCATTTTCTCTAAAATTATCTGATTTTTTTCATCACAAAGAGTCTCTCCTGTAACAGCTTGCTTTAAACCTATAACTGCACAAATATCCCCTGCGCGGACTTCATCTATTTCTTTACGCTTATTTGAATGCATTTGAAGCATTCGCCCAATTCTTTCTTTCTTTCTTTTCAAGGGTAAAAAGACTGAATCCCCTGAGTTTAGAGTTCCAGAATAGACTCTTACAAAAGTTAGAGATCCTACATAGGGATCGGTCGCTATCTTAAAAGCAAGCCCAGAGAAAGGTTCTTTATCATCTGCCTTCCTAGTGCCTTCCGTTCCTTTATCATCCAATACGCCTGTCATGGGTTTAACTTGATTTGGTGCAGGTAGAAAATCTATCACTGCATCTAGAAGTGTTTGCACTCCCTTATTTTTAAAAGCAGCTCCGCATAGAGTTATAACAATTTCAGAAGATAAGTTTCTTTCTCTTAGTCCTGCTTTAATATCCTCTACAGATAGATCTCCCTCTTCTAAGTATTTGTCCATAAGAGCTTCGTTTGCTTCAGCTGCTATCTCGAGCATATTTTCTCGCCATTTATTTGCTTCAGAAACTAACTCTTCAGGTATCTCTTCCAAGGCAAATGAAGTTCCCATGTCTTCTTCGCTCCAATAAATAGCCTTCATATTTATTAGGTCTATTACCCCTTTAAAGTCTTCTTCAGCTCCTATGGGTAACTGAACAGGAACTGGGTTTGCACCCAACCTTGTTTTCATTTGATCAACAACTTTTAAGAAATCTGCACCTGCTCTGTCCATTTTGTTTACAAATGCTAATCTCGGAACTTCATATCTATTTGCTTGGCGCCACACAGTTTCAGACTGAGGCTCAACTCCAGAACTAGCGCAAAAGACAACAATGGCCCCATCTAAAACTCTAAGTGATCTTTCCACCTCAATAGTAAAGTCAACGTGACCAGGGGTATCTATGATGTTAATTCTATGTTCAGTAAATTGCTGACTTGTCCCTTTCCAAAAGCAAGTTGTTGCAGCGGAAGTAATAGTAATTCCTCTTTCCTGTTCTTGCTCCATCCAGTCCATTACAGCTGCCCCATCATGAACTTCACCTATCTTATGGGATATTCCTGTATAAAAGAGAACGCGCTCTGTAGTAGTGGTTTTACCAGCATCTACGTGAGCTATAATACCGATATTCCTATAAAGTTCTAATGGAGTAGATCTTGCCATTTTTTAAGTATGTTGTTTAATAATTAAAATCTAAAATGCGAAAAAGCTCTGTTCGCTTCTGCCATTCTGTGGGTATCTTCTTTCTTCTTAATTGCTTCTCCCTTTCCTTCAGAGGCATCAATCAACTCATTGGCTAGTTTTAAAGTCATGGTTTTTTCAGATCTTGATCTAGCACTGCTTACAAGCCAACGCATGGCTAACGCTTGGCGTCTTGAAGATCTAACTTCCAGGGGTATTTGATAAGTTGCACCCCCTACTCTTCTTGCTTTTACTTCCACCACTGGGCCTACCTCTTCAAGAGCTTTCTCAAAAACTTCTACAGGTTCTTTTTTAGATTTGCTTTCAATCTCTGATAGAGCTCCATAAACAATACCTTCTGCAATGGATTTCTTACCGTCTTTCATAATCTGATTCATGAATTTGGCCAGCTTTAAATTCCCATATTTAGGGTCAGGTAATATTTTTCTCTTAGGGGCTGCTTTTCTTCTAGACATTAGTTTCTCTATTTAGATTTCTTAGCGCCATATTTTGATCTTCTCTGTTTTCTATCATCTACACCAGCAGTATCTAAGGTACCTCTTATAGTGTGATATCTAACTCCGGGCAAATCTTTAACCCTTCCTCCTCTGATAAGAACAACAGAATGCTCTTGAAGATTATGTCCCTCTCCTCCTATGTAAGAAATCACTTCAAAGCCAGAAGTTAATCTAACTTTACAAACTTTTCTTAATGCTGAGTTAGGTTTCTTGGGTGTTGTAGTATAAACCCTAGTACAAACACCTCTCTTTTGAGGAGAGCCTTTTAAAGCAGGCACATCTGTCTTAAGCTTCTTCCTTTTTCTTGGCTTCCTAATAAGTTGATTGACAGTAGACATCTTTTATAAATTGTAGAATTTAAGGTCGCGCATTTTAATTATTGGTATTATCCGCGTCAATCAATTACTCAACTTCTTGTTCACTTAACGCTTGACTTAGGGCTTCCTCGAGATCAATTGAATCCGGATCATCCACTTCTATCTTTTCTTCTTTCATCATAGCCAGGCCAGTACCAGCAGGTATTAAACGGCCTACTACTACATTTTCTTTAAGGCCCCTGAGGTTATCTTTTCGTCCAGTCGTTGCAGCTTCAGTTAACACTCTAGTTGTTTCCTGAAAAGAAGCAGCTGAAATAAATGAATCAGTAGCAAGAGAAGCTTTAGTTATTCCTAATAATATTCTTTTATATTTAATTTTTGCTTTTTTATCCTTAGAAAGTTCTTTGTTAGTTTCCTTTACCTTAGATAATTCAGCTTGTTCTCCTGTTATGAAGTCTGAATCACCTGCGTCAGTTATTTCAACTTTCCTTAACATTTGCTTCAAGATGACCTCAATATGCTTCTCATTAATAGTTACACCTTGAAGCCTATAAACTTCTTGTATTCCAGTTACGACATATTCTGTAAGCTCTTCAAGACTTCGTAATTCCAAAATGTCATGAGGGCTCAAAGCACCATCCGAAACAATGTCACCCTTTTCTATTCTCTCTCCTTCAAATACATTTATATGTCTGGTCTTAGGAATTAGGCTTGCACACTCATTTCCTGATTCATCAGTAATAATTAATCTTTCTTTGCCTTTAGTAGGTTTACCCCAAGATACTATTCCACTTTCTAGAGCTAGGATTGCTGCCTCTTTAGGTTTTCTAGCTTCAAACAAATCAGCAACTCTAGGTAGACCGCCCGTAATATCTTTAGTTTTTGCTGACTCTTGTGAAACTCTAGCTATTACACTTCCCAACTCAATGTCTTGCCCATCATTTAGGCCAATGAACGCGTTGCCTGGGAGAGTATAAATGGCAGGAGCTTCTGATTCTGGAATAGTTTTCTCTTTTCCTCTGCCATCCACTATATGTATAGAAGGTTTCTTTTCTTGAGCCTCACCTTTAGCCCTTTCAGTTATATCAATAATTTCTATATTAGAAAGGCCAGTAAGATCATCAGTTTTTAGTCTAGCTGTTATTCCATCATCTATATCAACAAACTTGGCTTTACCTCCTACCTCAGCAATAATAGGTCTAGTCAAGGGGTCCCATTTAGCTAGGATATCTCCTTGTTTAATTTTTGATCCGTTTGAAAAATTAAGAGTTGTTCCGTATGGAATCTTGTATCTTTCAATTGTTCTTCCTTCTTTATCTTCAACGCTTAATTCTGAAGACTGAGATAAAACAACATAGGTATTATCCTTTCTTTTAATTGTTCTACAATCATAGATAATCTTACCGTCTATGCCTGCCTCAACATTGTCTTCAGCTGAAGTTCCAGAAGCTGCTCCACCTATATGAAAAGTTCTCATTGTTAGCTGGGTACCAGGCTCACCTATAGATTGTGCCGCAACTATTCCTACTGCTTCTCCTATATGTGATTCATGGCCTCTTCCAAGGTCCCTTCCGTAACATTTAGAACAAACACCATAAATAGTCTCACAATGGATAGCTGACCTTACTTTTAATTCATAGACACCAAGATCATCAAATTTGTCGATCAAATCTTCATCAATATACGTACCTTTTTTTATTAAGATTTTTTTGTTATCTGGCCCTAAAACATTTTTGGAAACTGTTCTTCCTAAAACTCTATCTCCTAAAGGAACGATTACCTCACCTCCATCAATAATAGGTCTCATAACTATGCCAGTAGAAGTTTTGCAATCATCTTCACTAATAACTAGATCTTGAGCTACGTCAACCAGTCTTCTGGTTAAATACCCAGAGTTTGCTGTTTTAAGTGCCGTATCAGCTAACCCCTTTCTAGCTCCATGAGTTGAAATAAAGTATTGTTGAGCTGTAAGACCTTCTCTAAAATTTGCAGTAATAGGAGTTTCTATAATTGATCCGTCAGGCTTTGCCATTAACCCCCTCATCCCAGCTAGTTGTCTTATCTGAGCTGGAGAACCTCTAGCCCCAGAATCGGCAAACATGTAAACAGAATTATAAGAATCTGAGGTAACAAGATTTCCCTCTGAGTCTTTTATTTCTTCAGTAGAAATATTATCCATCATTGCTTTAGCTATCATCTCGTTTGCTCTTGACCAGATATCAATGACTTTGTTGTATTTTTCTCCTTTGGTGACAAGGCCTGAAGCAAATTGAGCCTCAATATCTTTGACTTCACTTTCAGCTTCAATTACATATTTTTCTTTCTCTTTAGGAATAACAAAATCATCTATACATAAAGAAGCTCCTGACTTCGTAGAGAACTGATAACCCATGTACATTAATCTATCTGCAAATATTACAGTCTTCTTTAAACCAGATTTTCTATAACAAACATCTATAAGACTTGAGATTGTCTTGCTGTCCAGAGTCTTATTAACTAAATCAAAAGGCATTCCTTCAGGCAACAATTCATATAGTAAAGTTCTTCCAAGGGTTGTTTCTATTATTTCTGTTTTTTCATCAGGAAGATTGTTAGGTTTGAGTCTAACTTTAATTTTTGCATGAAGATCTACAGCATTTAACTGAAAAGCTCTATTTGCCTCTTCAGGAGAAGATAAAACTTGACCTTCTCCTTTTGCGTTTATTTTCTCTCTTGTCATGTAATAAATGCCTAGAACCACATCTTGTGAAGGATCAATTATTGGCTTTCCATTTGCTGGAGAAAGGATATTGTTCGTAGCCATCATAAGTGCTCTACATTCAAGTTGCGCTTCTAATGTGAGCGGCACATGAACTGCCATTTGGTCGCCATCAAAATCAGCGTTATAAGCCTTACAGACTAAAGGGTGTAGTTGTATAGCTTTACCTTCAACCAAAACAGGCTCAAAAGCTTGAATTCCCAATCTATGCAGGGTGGGGGCTCTGTTTAATAATACTGGATGTTCTCTAATTACTTCTGCAAGAATATCCCAAACTTCTGGTTCTTCTCTTTCTACCATCTTCTTAGCTAATTTGATGGTACTTGCCAACTCGAGTTGTTGTAGCTTTCCAAATACAAAAGGCTTAAAAAGCTCTAAAGCCATCTTTTTAGGAAGGCCGCATTGATGTAGTTTAAGAGTGGGGCCGACAACTATTACAGATCTTCCTGAGTAGTCTACCCTTTTACCTAAAAGGTTTTGTCTGAATCTTCCTTGTTTTCCTTTAATCATGTCAGCTAAGGATTTAAGTGGCCTTTTATTGGAACCAGTAACCGCCCTACCCCTTCTGCCATTATCAAGAAGAGCATCAACGGATTCTTGCAACATTCTTTTTTCATTTCTAGTGATAATGTCAGGTGCATTAAGATCTAGTAGTCTCTTGAGTCTGTTGTTTCTATTAATTACCCTTCTATAAAGGTCATTTAAATCTGAAGTTGCAAATCTTCCTCCTTCTAAAGGAACTAATGGCCTTAAATCAGGCGGTAGAACTGGTAAGACTTCCATTACCATCCATTCAGGCTTATTGCCTGAATCTTTAAAAGATTTTAATAGTTTTAGTCTTTTAGAAAGTTTCTTTAATTTCGCCTCTGATTTTGTATTTGGAATTTCTTCTTGAAGTCGTAAAGTTTCTGAATCTAAATCAAGGTCTCTCAATAAATTTTGGACAGATTCTGCTCCCATTCCAGCACTAAATTCATCACCCCATTGCTCTAATGATTCATAATATTCTTCATCTGAAAGTAATTGGCATGGTTCCAAGTCTGTCATACCAGGGTCGATCACGATAAAGGACTCGAAATAAAGAACTCTCTCTAAATCTCTTAAGGTTAAATCTAAAGCCAAAGCTATCCTAGAAGGAAGTGATTTCAAGAACCAAATATGAGCTACAGGTGATGCTAATTCTATATGACCCATTCTTTCTCTTCTAACCTTGGATAAAGTGACTTCTACACCACATTTCTCACAAACCACTCCTCTGTGCTTCATCCTTTTGTATTTGCCACAAATACATTCATAGTCTTTTATAGGGCCAAATATTTTGGAACAAAATAACCCGTCTCTTTCAGGTTTGAAAGTTCTGTAGTTTATAGTTTCAGGTTTTTTTACTTCACCATAAGACCAGGATCTAATTTGTTGAGGTGAAGCAAGTCCAGCTTTAATGCTATTGTATTCAATTCCATGACCTTGGTCCCTTAACACATTGATTAAATCTCTCATTTTGCTCTCCTACTTCTTCTCTACTGACTCAAGTTCTAAATCAATACCCAAGGATCTAATTTCCTTGGTTAATACATTAAAAGATTCTGGGATACCAGCATCCATCTCAAAATTTCCATCTACAAGATTCTTATAAACTCTTGTCCTTCCGATTACATCATCAGACTTAACTGTTAACATCTCTTGAAGAGTATGGGCGGCTCCGTAAGCTTCCAAAGCCCATACTTCCATTTCACCAAATCTTTGTCCTCCAAACTGGGCTTTACCACCCAGAGGCTGTTGAGTTACCAAACTATAACTTCCAGTAGATCTAGCGTGCATCTTGTCTTCAACAAGATGATTTAACTTAAGTATGTACATGTAGCCTAAGGTTACAGGTCTATCAAACTCCTCTCCTGTTCTACCATCATAGAGTTTACACTGACCACTTAAAGGTAATCCTGCTAACTCAAGCATATCTTTTACTTCAGATTCTTTAGCTCCGTCAAATACAGGAGTAGCCATTGGAACTCCATTTCTTAAATTTCCTGCCAGCTCTTGAATTTCTTTGTCATTAAGGGAATCTAGATTCTTATTGGTGTCGTTTCCATAAATCTTGTTTAATAAAGATCTGATTTCTGAAACCTTACGACCTTCATCAATTAAATCCTTTATTTTTGAGCCAAGTTCTTTAGCAGCCCAACCCAGATGGGTCTCCAAAACTTGGCCAACATTCATTCTAGAAGGCACCCCAAGAGGATTGAGCACTATATCAACTGGCTCACCATTTTCATCATAAGGCATATCTTCCATGGGCATAATTACAGAAATCACTCCTTTATTTCCATGCCTGCCTGCTAACTTATCTCCTGGTTGAATTCTTCTTTTGATTGCTAAATAAACCTTAACAATTTTTAAGACACCTGGAGCTAAGTCATCTCCACCAGATACCTTAGATTTCTCTTGTTTAAAAATCTCTTTAAGATTTTCTCTATACTCATTAAGATTTAATTCAATCTGCTTAAGTTGTTTATTTATAGCCTCATTCTGAAAACGGATCTTGAACCAGTCATTTTTAGACATCGCATCTAAATGATCTTTTTTAATGGCTGAACCCTTAGGAATCCCTTTTGAAGATGCTACTTTTTTCCCGATTATAATATTCTCCAATCTAGAAAAGGTTGCACCTTCAATAATACTCAGTTCTTCATCTACGTCTTTTTTTATCTCTTTCAATTGTGACTCTTCAATATCTAATGCTCTTCCATCTTTTTCTAACCCGTCTCTTGTAAAGACATGAACATCAATAATAGTTCCATCACCTCCAGAAGGGACTCTTAAAGAGCTATCCTTCACATCTGAAGCCTTTTCACCAAATATAGCTCTTAATAACTTCTCCTCTGGACTTAGTTGAGTTTCTCCTTTTGGAGTCACTTTGCCGACAAGAATATCTCCAGCCTTGACTTCAGCACCTATGTAAACTATTCCAAATTCATCAAGTTTAGATAAGGCAGAGTCACCAACATTTGGAATATCCCCTGAAATTTCTTCTGCTCCTAATTTTGTATCCCTTGCTATGCAAGTAAGTTCTTGTATATGAATGCTAGTGAACTTGTCTTCACTGACAAGCCTGTCTGAAATAAGGATCGAGTCTTCAAAGTTATATCCATGCCAAGGCATGAAGGCAATTCGAACATTCTGACCCAGTGCAAGCTCACCCAAATCTACTGAAGGGCCATCAGCTAATATATCATTCTTGCTAACCTTGTCTCCTTCAGTAACTATAGGTCTTTGATTTATGCAAGTAGTCTGATTAGATCTTGTATATTTTATAATGTTATAAATATCAACCGCTGAGTCCCCAGGATTTATTTCCTTCTCATTTACCCTTACTACAATTCTGCTTGCATCAATACTTTCTACAACTCCTCCTCTTTTAGCTATAGCGCAAGAACCCGAGTCTCTTGCAACTATCCTTTCCATCCCTGTCCCTACCAAAGGTGTCTCAGTTTGGAGGGTAGGAACTGCTTGCCTCATCATATTTGAACCCATTAGAGCTCTATTGGCATCGTCATGTTCTAAAAAAGGAATAAGAGCAGCAGCAATTGAAACTACTTGTTGAGGAGACACATCCATAAAATCAACTCTTTCAGGAGGCATAAGTGAAAATTCATTTTTATACCGGACAGGCACAAGTTCTTCGGTAAATCTATTAGTGTTATCTAAAAGTGCACTGGCTTGCGCAATAACATAATCTCCTTCCTCAATAGCTGACAAATATTTAAAATTATCAGTGACTTTTCCATTCTTAGCTTTTCTAAAAGGACTTTCTAAAAAACCGTATTCGTTAGTTCGTGCAAAGGCAGCTAAAGAATTTATTAACCCAATATTTGGCCCTTCCGGGGTCTCTATAGGGCACACTCTTCCATAATGAGTAGGATGTACATCTCTAACTTCAAATCCTGCTCTTTCCCTTGTAAGTCCACCTGGGCCTAAGGCAGAAACCCTTCTCTTATGAGTGATCTCAGCTAAAGGATTTACTTGATCCATAAACTGAGATAGTTGGCTAGATCCAAAGAATTCTTTAATAGCAGCAGAAACAGGTTTTGCATTAATTAAATCTTGAGGCCCAAGATCATCTGTGTCAGCTGTTGTTAACCTTTCCCTAACTGCTCTTTCAACACGAATCAAACCAATTCTATATTGGTTAGAAACCATTTCACCAACTGATCTAACTCTCCTGTTACCCAGATGATCAATGTCATCAACTTGTTCTTTTCCATTCCTTATTGCAACAAGAGTTTTTAGTGCGTCTACAATATCTTCGTTTTCGAGAACACTATTCCCCTCAATAGATGGCCTTCCTAGTCTTTTATTAAATTTCATTCTTCCTACATCAGAAAGATCATATCTTTCAGGATTAAAGAAAAGACTATTAAATAATGTTGTGGCAGCTTCTTTGGTAGGAGGCTCTCCTGGCCTCATCATCCTATAGATTTCAACTAGTGCCTCTATATCATTCGTGGTCGAATCAGCCCTTAATGTATCTGCCATATAAGGTCCTGATTCCAAGTCGTTTATATAAAGAGTTTGTACTTCTTTTAAACCTAAAGTTTGTAAAATGTCTAGAAGCTCTTCATCTATTATGGAATTACATTCTATTAAGATTTCACCTGTTGTCTTGTCTACTATGTCTTTAGCAAGAACAAGTCCTTCCATACTATTCTGTTCGTATTCCAGGTGTTTTATTTTGGTACTTTCGATTTTTCTAATGTGTCTTGCGCTTATTCTTTCGCCTTTCTTAACTATCACTTCACCTCTATATGAAATATCCATGGGAGTAACTCTACCCATTAATCTTTTAGGTATTAACTGGAGTTGATAGGTATTATTTGGTTTTATCTTAAATATTTCTGTTTCGTAGAAGCATTCTAAAATACCTTGGTTTGAAAACCCTAAGGCCTTTAGAAGAATTGATGCATAAAGCTTTCTCCTTCTATCTATTCTTACATAAACGAGATCCTTAGCATCAAACTCGAAGTCAAGCCATGAACCCCTATAAGGAATTACTCGAGCACCGTATAAAACTTTTCCTGAAGAATGGCTTTTACCCTTATCATGATCAAAAAATAACCCTGGGGAACGATGCAACTGGGAAACTACGACCCTTTCTGTTCCATTAATAACAAAGCTTCCATGATCAGTCATTAATGGTACTGTGCCCAAGTAAACTTTTTGAGATTTTCCTTCTTTTAATTTTTCAGTTTCTTTATCAATAAAAAAGAGATCGCAATTTATGTGAAGAGAAGCTTCATAGGTAATTCCCTTTAACTTACACTCCCTCTCATCATAAATAGGTTCACCAAGCTCGTAGCTAGTACATTCCATTCTTGCAAGTCCATTATGACTCTCAATTGGAAAGATTGAATTAATGACCAACTCTAGTCCTTGGTTATTCCTCTTTAAAGGGTCAGCTTTCCTTTGAAGAAAATGCTCATAAGACTCTAATTGAGTAGCTAAAAGATTGGGTAAATCCATAACGCTTGATATCTTCTCAAAACTGCGTCTTACTCTCTTCTTCTCGGTGTATGAAAATGCCATAAGTACCTCTTTTTTTAAAATTAAGAAAAATTGTTAATTCTTATTTAAACTCTGCTTTAGCTCCTGCTTCTTCTAGCTGTTTAAAGTATTCATCTGCTTCAGTTTTAGGTATTCCTTCCTTTATGACTGAAGGAGCGCCGTCAACAAGCCCCTTTGCATCCTTGAGTCCTAGCCCAGTTATTGATCTAACTGCCTTAATAACATCAACTTTCTTATCTCCTACTTCTGCCAAAAGTAGATCTCCAGATGCTACTT
This sequence comes from uncultured Gammaproteobacteria bacterium, assembly GCA_964002385.1. Lineage (GTDB taxonomy): Bacteria > Pseudomonadota > Gammaproteobacteria > Magnimaribacterales > Magnimaribacteraceae > AEGEAN-183. The sequence goes on from CAXFFS010000003.1 coordinate 32,799, forward strand.
CAGCTTCATCTGAGCCTTCAGGTTCACCTGATGATGGTGCTGCTGCAACTGCTACCGGAGCAGCCGCAGATACTCCAAATTTCTCTTCCATAGCTGAAATTAAATCAACTATATCCATTACGCTCATTTCAGAAATAGCTTCTAAAATTTCTTCTTTGCTTAATGCCATTTTATTCTCCAATAAATTTATAAAATCTAAGATTCTGCCTGTTGTTTTTGTTGCTTAACTGCCTCTAAAGTTCTAGTTAATTTGGTAGGAATTTCATTAATCAATGAAACCAACTTAACTAGAGGGGCATTTAGCAAACCTGCCAACTGAGCTATAGCTTCTTCTTTAGTGGGAAGATTTGCTATATCACTCAATCTACTTAACTCTAATAAGGTATCCCCCATAGACAAACCCTTAACTTTGAAATTGGAATTAACTTTATTAAAGTTATTTGCCAACTTCGCTGCGCTAGCAGGATCGTCCAAAGAAAAAGCTAAGATAGTTGGACCAACTAAAAGCTCATCAAAACAAGAAAATTTGGTGTCAGTTAAAGCTCTTTTAGCTAACGTATTCCTGATAACCTTTAAATGAACAGAAGAATTTCTAGCTTCTTCCCTTAATTTAGTTAATTCAGAAACAGAGGTGCCATGATAATCGGCTGCTACAGCTGAAATAGCTTTATTTGCTATTTCGTTTAACTCTTCTACTGCTACTTTCTTATCGTCAATGCGCATTGGCATCTTCTTATACTCCTCTAACTAAAATTCTTTTAGTTAGAAAATTGGATGTAAAAACATAACTTTCGTTATGATCACTTCCATCTGCGTAGGCTTTGATAATTAAGCAAAACAAATGTTTTGCACCTACGGTCTTTGATAAATGCGAACAAACCGCACCTTACCTAAGAATTCTTTTTTAAATATATTCATTTCTAAAAACTTAATGTACCCATATCCAATTCTATTCCTGCGCCCATAGTAGAGCTTAAAGATAATTTCTGAATAAAAATTCCTTTAGAAGAAGCTGGCTTATTTCTTTTAATATCTACTAATAAGGTCTCGATGTTTTGTTGAATCTGTTCAGAACTGTAAGAAAGATCACCTATTCTTCCATGAACAATTCCGCTTTTATCGGCTCTATATCTAATTTGTCCAGCTTTCGCATTCTTAACAGCCTTCCCTATGTCTTTAGTTACAGTCCCAGTTTTAGGATTTGGCATTGTCCCTTTTGGTCCTAATATTTTTCCTAGAGGGCTCACTATCTTCATAGTTGCTGGAGTTGCGATTACAACATCAAAGTCATCTTCTCCTTTTTTTATCTTCTCTGCTAAATCTTCCATACCCACAGCATCAGCCCCAGATTCTAATGCTTCTTTTGCTTGTTCTGCTTCAGCAAAAACAGCAACCTTGCAAGTTTTTCCTGTGCCTGCAGGTAAGGAAGTTGCACTTCTTACTGTTTGATCAGATTTCGAAGCATCTATTCCTAAATTAATGGATACATCCACAGATTCTTCAAAATTTGTTTTAGGTCCAGATTTTAAGAATTGTATCGCTTCAGAAACTGAATACTTTCTTTCTTCTAGAGTACTCAAATACTCTTGCCTTTTACTTAGTTTTGCCACTACCCTTCCACCTCGATTCCTGCGCTCCTAGCACTTCCTTCTAAAGTTCTTACAGCAGCATCCATATCAGCTGCGGTTAGGTCTGGATCCTTAATTTTAGCGATCTCTTCTAGTTGAGCTCTAGTAACTTGCCCCACTTTTAGACTGTTAGGTGTGCCACTACCTTTTTCTAATCCAGCTGCTTTCTTTATAAGTATTGATGCCGGAGTGGTTTTAATAATAAAGTTAAAAGACTTATCTTCATATACAGTTATAACAACAGGAACAGGCAATCCTTTTTCTATATCATTAGTTCTCGCATTAAAAGCATTACAGAAATCCATTAGATTTAATCCATGCTGACCTAAAGCAGGGCCCACAGGAGGACTAGGAGAGGCAGTTCCAGCAGGCACTTGTAATTTTATATAACCATTAATTTGTTTGGCCATTATGCTTTCTCTATTTGATTGAAATTCAATTCAACAGGAGTCGATCTTCCAAAAATGAGAACTGCGACCCTAACTTTACTTTTTTCATAGTTAACTTCTTCAACAACTCCACTAAAATCATTAAAAGGCCCGTCTATAACTCTGACCATTTCTCCTGGTTCAAAGGTAATTTTTGGTTTGGCAACTTCAGCTCCATGCTCCAATTGCTGCATTATTCCTTTAGCTTCTTCTTCACTTATGGGGATAGGTTTATCTTTAGAACCACCAATAAAACCCATTACTCTTGGAGTATCTTTGACTAGATGCCAGGTTGAATCATTTAGCTCCATCTTAACAAGCACATATCCGGGGAAAAATTTTCTTTGAATTCTTTTCTCTTGCCCTCCTCTTAATTCAACTACTTCTTCTGAAGGAACCAGAATTTCACCAAAATTATCTTCCATGCTAAACCTTTCAATTCTCTCCATTAGAGCTTCGCGTACTTTGTTCTCATAACCTGAATAAGCGTGAATTACATACCATTCCATAGTCATAACTATCCTAATAAAGAAGCTGTTGCCCAACCAAATAAAGAATCGAGACCCCAGAGAATTAAACCGGCAATTGTTATAGCTACTATTACTATTAGCGTAGTCTGAGTAGTTTCAGGTCTCGAAGGCCAAACAACCCTTCTAATTTCAGTTCTTGATTCTAGTATCAACTTTAGGCCCTCTTTACCCTCAACTGTTGTAACCAAAATAACAGTTGATAAAGCCAAAAGAACTAGAACTCCCAACACTCTGTATAAGAGAGGTTCTAGTGAATAATAAGAATTACCATAAATAGCTATTGCTATAAGGAGTAAACCAACTGACCAACGAAAATAATTCTGCATAGTTCCTAATCTAACTTCCATTTCTCATTTCTTGCCTTCTAAGCTAGTAGCTTAAGCTGGCAGGCCAGGAGGGAATCGAACCCCCAACCTGTGGTTTTGGAGACCACCGCTCTGCCAATTGAGCTACTGGCCTACTCAATAATTTTAGAAACTACCCCAGAACCTACAGTTCGTCCGCCTTCTCTTATAGCAAAGTTCATTCCTTCTTCCATTGCTACAGGAGAAATCAGTTCTACCGATATACTTAAATCATCTCCAGGCATTACCATTTCTACATCAGCAGGTAATTCAACGGCTCCAGTTACGTCAGTGGTTCTAACATAGAATTGGGGCCTATATCCTTTAAAGAATGGCGTGTGTCTTCCACCTTCTTCCTTAGTTAATACATAGATTTGAGCTTCAAACTTAGTATGAGGAGTAATGGAACCAGGCTTAGCTAAAACCTGACCTCTCTCTACTCCATCTCTTTCAGTTCCTCTAAGAAGGATTCCAACATTTTCACCCGCTTTACCTTCGTCTAGAAGTTTTCTAAACATCTCCACGCCTGTGCAAGTGGTTTTACTTGTTTCCCTTATACCAACAATCTCTATTTCTTCATTAACCTTAACTTCGCCTCTTTCAATTCTTCCAGTAACTACAGTGCCTCTACCTTGGATAGTGAAAATATCTTCTATCGGCATTAAGAAAGGCTTATCTAGCTCTCTTACTGGTTCTGGTATAAAAGTATCTAAAGAGTTCACAAGCTCTTTGATCTTTTCAACATTTTCGGCATCCCCCTCTAGAGCTTTTAAGGCTGAGCCTGTAATTATAGGAGTATCATCTCCTGGGAAATCATATTCAGTAAGAAGATCTCTAACTTCCATTTCTACCAGTTCTATAAGCTCAGCATCATCAACTTGGTCGGCTTTGTTCAAGAACACAACTATGTGTTGTACTCCAACTTGCCTTGCGAGAAGAATATGTTCTCTTGTTTGGGGCATTGGACCATCAGCAGCGCTGACGACTAGAATTGCTCCATCCATCTGAGCAGCACCAGTAATCATATTTTTAACGTAGTCGGCATGACCTGGGCAATCCACGTGCGCATAGTGTCTTGCATCTGA
>CAXFFS010000004.1:0-33332 GCA_964002385.1 uncultured Gammaproteobacteria bacterium
TTTTAGCTCTTCTTATTTTGGCTTCGCCTATGGACATCCTTCTATTGATATCTTTAATATGTGCAATTTCTAAGCCAATAATCTTTTCTAGTTTGGCTAGCTTATTATGTTGGCGAGTAACCTCATCTATATTTACTTTAATGGTTTTTGCCCAAGGTTTTCTTACTCTGGACATTTTCAAACCCCAGCTTGGATCTGCTTCATTTCCTGGATAACTTTGGATAAAATCTCTTCTAGGCATCCTGGCAAGCTTTACGAATATTCTGTAAACTTCTTTTTCGCAATCTCTTATTATCCCCAAAGAATCCCTAGCTGGCCTAGCTATGACTTCAAATTGGGTTGGTGAAAGTTTAATGAATTTAAATATTTCTCCTAATTTTTCTTGCTCTTTAAGCGCTTTCTTTGTGGTTCTTGATTTTAAGCAAGCTTTTTCCACTTTATTAAATTGTCTTTTTAGAGCATTAAAGCGCTTCTTGACTTCTACTGGATCCGGTCCAGTAGGTTGTTCGTCGTCGTCCTCATTTTTTTCTTTTTTTTGTGCAGCTTGAACTATAGCTGGAGGGGGTATCTCATCATTTATATCCATGAAACCCACCATGACTTCTGATAAACGTTTTTCCTCTTTTAATACCTCTTGATAATCATCCAAAATCTTATCAACGATACCTGGGTAAAAACAACATGCTGCTAAAAGCTCTCTGTAACCTTCTTCTATTCTCTTAGCTATAGCAATCTCTCCTTCTCTAGTAAGCAGGTCCACTGTTCCCATCTCTCTCATGTAGAGACGAACTGGATCAGTTGTTCTTCCAATTTCCGATTCAACAGTGGTTAAAGTGGTCCTAGTATCAGGAACTGTTTCAGGAGGAGAATCTTCATTACCTTCAGCATCTTGCTTCCCTTCCTGTACTTCTATTCCAATGTCGATCAACATCTGAATGGTCTCTTCAACTTGATCGGGGTCAGAAATGTCTTCTGGCAACATCGAATTGATTTCTTCGTAAGTCAGAAATCCTTGTTCTTTGCCTTTATCGACTAACTCCCTTAAGCCAGAATTCTCAAGATCTTCTTCGCTAATCAAAGCGGCAGCAAGTTCTTCAGAGGGTTCTTCGACTTCTGGTTCAGTAACTTTCTTTGATTTTTTAGCCATACTCTCTTAAAAAGGGTTGGGGATTATAGTGTTTTTAGACCTTAAATCCCAATATTGATATGAATTATTATTATTCAAGCCCTTTGCTAATTTTGACTTAACTCTCTAAGTAATCCTCTGTCTTCTTCATTTAACTTTTCTAAGTTTGATAATAGATGCTGCTGTAACTCAAAAGTTTCATCTTCGGATAATTTTTCTTTAGCCAACTGTTTCTTTAACTCAATTATTCTTTTTCTTGGATTAGCTTTTTTCAGGGCCTGTAAGCAGTCTTGAAAATAAGCCACAGAATTTTTTTTATCCAATGACGGGCTTTCTGATAATAAGCTTCCTATAAAGGATGCTGAATCCTTGTCCAAGGAACTGAGGAGATCTGCAACTTGGCCATTTGGAAAATTCTGAAAATATTCAATAACCTGCACTAATAAATTTCCTTCGGGTCTAGAAAGTTCTTTTATCCAGTCAGTAGAGTCTATTTCAGAAATAAGCTCAGGAAAAGTGATTAAAGCAGCAACTGTCTTAGCAATTATTCCTCCAGGCTCAAAAGATTTTTCTTCTTCTTTTTCTTGGGAAGTTGTAATGAATTTAGTTTCCTTACTTTTTCTAGCTGCCGTCGACCGAGAGTTCTCTTCGATATCCTGCTTGCTTAAACCTGTTATCGTTGAAACCTCTGCCTCCAATAATTTTTTTATTGAACTTTCAGGCATAGACTTTAGCAACTCTATTGCTTTAGATGCCAAAGTTGCTTTTTTCTCTAAAGAACCAGTGCCAACAGCTTGAGTTAATCTTTCAATAAAGTACTCGGATAACAACAAGGCATCTTTGAGCCTTTTTTCAAAGGTTTCTTTATCTTCTTTTTCTAATAAACTTGCAGGGTCTTCACCTTCGGGAAGAAAAAGAAATTTTATCTCCGCTCCATCGTTGACCACTGGTAAAACATTCTTGAGGGCTCCCCAGGCAGCTCCTCTTCCTGCATCGTCTCCATCAAAGCAAAATATAACTTCATTAACCAGCTGCAATAGCACCTGCGTGTGAAAACGGTTGGTTGCTATACCCAAAGTAGCAACGGCGTTATTAATACCATTTTCGGACATTGCTATAACGTCTATATAACCCTCAACTACATAGATTCTTTTTAAATTTCTTCTATCCTGTAAAGCCTCAAACAGTCCATAAAGTTCCTTCCCTTTTTGAAAAGCGGGAGTATCCCCTGTGTTGAGGTATTTAGGTTGGTCTTCAGGCTTCATTACCCTTCCTCCAAAGCCAACCACTCTTCCTTTTCTGTCTTTTATGGGAAACATCAAACGATCTCGAAATAAATCGTAAGCTTCTTTATCTTTATTCCTTTTGGTCAGACCCGCCTTAGTTTGAAGCTCCACAGAGAATCCTTTAGTTGATAAATAAGACGATAGAGCATTCCAAGATTTTGGGGCATACCCTACTGCAAACCTTCTGCAAGTACTGCCAGAAATATGTCTGTCTTCTTTGACATATTTTTGAACTTGTTTTGCTAAAGCTGAATCTGCCAAAGAAGTCTCATAAAAATCTGAAGCAATAGATAAAACCTCAAATATTGGATCTTTATCTTCTCTTTTTTTTGAAGACTGTTCATAAGGAACCTCCATTGCTGCTCTGGAGGCCAGAGCCTCGACCGACTCAACAAATCCCAAGCCTTCAAAAGATTCTAAAAAACCAATCACATTGCCTGTAGCTCTGCATTTAAAACAGTAATAGAACTGCTTTTGAGGACTGACGCTGAACGAAGGATTGCTGCCATCATCACAGAAAGGGCAAAGACCCCAGTGATCTTTGCCTTTCTTTTTAAGCGGGACATAACTGTCCACCAAAGTAACAATGTCAGTCATGTCTACAATTTCTCTGATGAAAGCTGGTGGTATGGATCCTGACATTTATCTGCTCTCCGAAAACCAGCTTTCTAAAATAATCTGTGCTGAGATTTGATGGGTGTCAGCTGAAACTGATATTAAGTTTTCTTTTGCAGATCTTAATCTGTCTTTAGCTTCTCTTGTTGTAAGTCTTTCATCCATTAATTCAACAGGGATGTTATATCTCTTGTTAATTAGATGAGAAAATTTATCACTCTTCTTTTTCATCTCACTATCTGATCCATCCATATTTAGAGGATTACCAACTACAAAAAGTTTGGGTTTCCATTCTTTAATCAAAATATCTAATATATTCCAATCCGGCTCTCCATTGTTAGCTTGTAAAGAACGAAAAGTCTGAGCAGTGCTAGTGATCTCTTGACCTATTGCCACACCTATGTGTTTCAAACCAAAATCGAAAGCAATGATTACTTTGGAAGACAAGTTCATTTAGATATTTTTCCTTCTAAGCAATCTAAGAGATCTGAAGAAACATCGATGTCACAAAGATTCTTGTACTCTCTAAAACAAGTAGGGCTAGTAACATTAATTTCAGTTAAATAATCTCCAATGACATCTAAACCGACTAGTGTTAATCCAAGTTCTTTTAGCCGAGGACCTACCTGATCACAAATCCATCTGTCTTTGGAAGTTAAAGATTTTGCAACTGCATTAGCTCCTGCAGCTAAATTCCCTCTCAACTCTCCCTCGGCTGGAACTCTGGCTACAGCGCCTCCCATTGGAGAGCCATCAATCAACAATATTCTTTTATCGCCTTCGGTGATCTCAGGAATATATTTTTGAATCATAACTTTGGTAAAACCATTGTCTGTCATGTTTTCAAGAATTACTGCAACGTTGGGATCTAAGCTCCTAACCCTAAAAATTGAAGACCCACCCATTCCGTCCAATGGTTTAACGACAGTATCTAAATGCTCATCAATGAAACCCCTTAATAATTCTTGATTGCTGGTTACTAAAAAAGGTGTACAGCACTGAGGAAATTCAGTTGCAAATACTTTTTCATTACAGTCTCTTAAACTGCTGGGTTTATTTACCACTACTACCCCCTCTCTTTCCGCTGCTTCCAAAACGTAAGTGTTGTAAATGTAGTTGGCATCAAACGGGGGGTCTTGCCTCATAATTATCAAATCTAAATCAGCTAAACTAGTTATAGTATTTTCAGAAAGCTTAAACCAATTTTCAGGGTCATCTTTGACTTTCAGTTTTTGACTTAACGCATGAGGTCCATCCTCTTTTAAAAAAAGGGAACTGGGTTCCATATAAACAAGATGGTGTCCTCTAGATTGTGCTTCTAAAAGAATCGATAATGTACTGTCCTTTTTAAAACTTATGGAACCGATTGGATCCATTACCACACCAAATTTCATATAACCTCTGTAATCATAGTAATTTTACTTTAACAGGCACTAAAACTCTTCACACATTGCTCGTATTGCACTGACAACAGAGATCACTGCTGTATCTGCCCTTAATACTCTTTCTCCCAATTTCACTGGCAAGAAATCTTTTTTAGTTAGTAACTTTATTTCACTGTCAGTGAAATCACCTTCTGGCCCTACTGCAATTGCGACTGAATCATCAAAAGTTAAGCTAGATAATTTAGTTTCAGCACCGGGATAAAGAACAATTTTATGTTTAGCGTTGACTGCTTGGGTCCAGTCTTCCAATGGTTGAATTTCATTTATCTCTGGCAACCAATTTTCTCCGCATTGTTGGCAAGCATGTGTAGCAATAGATTGCCATCTGGCTTTTCTAGATTTAGTTGAATTTGACTTTAATTTGATTACTGTTCTCTCTGTGTAAAGAGGAGAGATAGAGACTACACCAAGTTCAGTTGCCTTTTGAATTGAGAAACTGAATGGTTCTTTTTTTATTAAAGACTGACCCAATGAAATTTTAATTCCTTTTCTATCTTGGAAAACTGGCTCCTCAACTAACTTAACTTTGACTCTTTTCTTTTGAGAAGAAATGATTTCGGCAGTATAAGAAGATCCTTTGCCATCAAATAACTCGATCAAGGAGCCTTCTTTTTTTCTTAGTACTTGAGCTAAGTGTTTAGAGGAATCCTGTAGGAGGGTTAAGACTTTACCTGTCTCAAGGTTCTGACCGCAATATATTCTTGTATAGTTCATGGCTACAATGAGACTTTATATAGATATTATTACACTGATCTCATAAGGAAGTTGTGAATGACTAATAAACAAGCTGTTACTATTTATTTAATTCGACATGGAGAAGCTAGAGCTGCCTGGGATCAAGACCCTGATCCAAGTCTAAGTGAAAAAGGAAAGCAACAATCTGAGTTGTTGAAAGAAGAAATCCTTTCAGACCTACCTTCAGACTTCGAAGCTATTTCTAGTCCTCTTTTAAGAGCACAAGAAACCGCAATACCCTTAAAAGAAAAGTTAGATTTTGAACTAAGTATTAATGATACTTTTTCAGAAATTCCTTCTCCGGGCATTGCCTTAGCGGATAGAAGAGACTGGTTAAGAGCTGTATTCAAAGCAAATGTTAAAGAGCTGCAAGAACCTCAATTACTCTGGAGAAACTCCATAATTGAGTCTTTAAAGCGACTTCAAAACAACACGATTATTTTTAGCCACTTTATGGTTATAAATTGTGTAGTAGGATGGATTAAGAATTCAGAAAAATTTGTCTCTTTCCATCCAGATAATTGTTCCATAACAAAAATTACAAGGGTCGAAGACAAATTTAAAATCTTAAACCTAGGAAGAGATTTCACTACCACTGTTCAGTGAAAAAATAAAGCTTTCTGAGTAAATTATTTTTCTTGAAAGTCGTGTGCAGGTGAGTATGATTTGAGTCCCATTTATTTAAAACTGTATCGACCAAAAATTAGACAATCATGGCTTCCAAAAAAAAGAGGGAATTTAACGGCGAGGGCAAAAGACTGAGCGATCAAGTAGCCAAGAGCATGAGAAAATACTTCAGGGAGTTGGACGGTGAAAAAGCTACCAATATTTATCAGTTAGTTCTTAAAGAAGTAGAGCAACCTCTTCTGGAAACTGTTATGAAGGAGTGTAAGGGCAATCAAACTTTAGCAAGCCAAGTCCTGGGACTTAATAGAGGAACATTACGTACCAAACTAAAAGACTATAATTTAATTTAGACACATCAGTCTGAGTGAAAGAAACAGTCGAACCCATCAAAAGAGCTCTCGTCAGTGTTTCCAATAAGAAAGGGCTAGTAGAATTTTGTCGCTCCCTGACAGAAGAATTTAAGATTGAAATTATATCCACTGGAGGAACTCTCAAAACTCTCCGAGAGGCCAAAGTTAGTACCGTTGAAATAAGTGAATTTACGAACTTTCCTGAGATCATGGATGGTCGTGTAAAGACTCTTCATCCTAAAGTACATGGTGGTATTTTGGCTCGACGAAATCAAGATGAAAAAATAATGGAAGAAAATAATATCTTGCCCATTGATTTGGTAGTAGTAAATCTCTACCCCTTTATTGAAACTATCTCTAAAGAAAATGTAACTTTAGCTGAGGCCATAGAAAATATTGATATCGGTGGACCCAGTATGGTCAGGTCCGCAGCAAAAAATAATAAGCATGTCGGGGTTGTTGTGAATCCAGATGATTACTCTTTAATCCTAAAAGAAATGAAAAAAAACGGAGGATCACTTTCTCCAGAGACAAGAAGCTCCTTAGCTACCAAAGCATTCACTCACACAGCTAATTACGACACAGTTATTTCTGGTTACCTATCTTCTCTCAACGAACAAGATTTTCCCGATCGTATTTTTGCAAAGTATCAAAAGAAGGAAATTATGCGGTATGGAGAAAACCCACATCAGAAAGCAGCTTTTTATATTGACACTACCAAAACAGGAAATGGTGTAGGCAATGCCATTCAACTCCAAGGGAAGCAACTTTCTTACAACAATATTGCCGATACTGATACAGCCATAGAGTGTGTGCGTTGTTTTGAAGAGCCTACCTGTGTGATTATTAAACATGCGAATCCTTGTGGGGTAGCAACTGATGATGATATTACTAAGGCTTATCAAAAAGCCTTCGCAGCTGATTCAACTTCAGCTTTTGGAGGAATCATTGCATTAAATAGAAAGTTAGAGGAAAAAACAGCTCAGCAAATAATTGATAACCAATTTGTTGAAGTAATTATTGCTCCTGAAATTTCTTCTTCAGCTCAAGAGATCTTAAGCAGTAAAGAAAATATTAGAGTTCTAGAAATGGAAAAAATGAATGCTTTATCTCCTGGATTTAAGTTTCTAAGTGTTACAGATGGTCTTCTGGTCCAGGAAGCCGATATTGGTGCCTTATCACCAAAAGATTTGAAGGTAGTCTCTTCACGAGAACCCGGTGTTAAAGAAATTCAAGATTGTTTATTTGCCTGGAAGGTTTGTAAGTTTGTCAAATCAAATGCGATTGTGTATGCAAAAGATAATCAGACTGTAGGTGTTGGAGCAGGACAGATGAGTCGCATAGACAGCGCCCAAATAGCCGCCTCAAAGGCGAAGGAAAGAGGATTTGAAACCCAAGGATGTGCGATGGCTTCTGACGCCTTTTTCCCTTTTCGAGATGGAGTTGATGTTGCTGCTTCTGTGGGTATAACTTCAATTATTCAACCAGGTGGGTCCATTAAGGATGATGAGGTAATTGAAGCTGCTAATGAAGCAGATATTGCCATGATCTTTACTGGGATGAGGCACTTTCGTCACTAATTATGAAAGTCTTAATTGTAGGCAGTGGTGGAAGAGAACACGCCCTGGCTTGGAAAGCAATTCAAAGCGAATCTGTTACTGAAGTTTATGTAGCTCCAGGTAATGGGGGTACCTCAAATGAAGAGGGTGTTACCAATGTGGATATTGCTGCAGAAGATATCAATAGACTTGCAATTTTTGCTACAGAGCACCGAATAGATTTAACCATAGTAGGTCCAGAGGTTCCTTTGGTAAGGGGTATAACAGACAAGTTTGAATCACTCAATCTAAATTGTTTTGGGCCGAGAAGAGAAGCAGCACAACTTGAAGGCTCAAAAGAATTTATGAAAGATTTTCTTTGTAGACATGAAATACCTACAGCTGTGTACCAGTCTTTTAGTGATCTTGAGTTAGCCATGAAATATTTGGAAGGATCAACAGTTCCTATAGTCATCAAAGCTGATGGACTGGCTGCTGGTAAAGGGGTTACCGTTGCACAAAGTTATTCGGAGGCTGAAAAGGCAATACGAGAGTGTCTGGAAGAAAAATCTTTTGGAGAAGCTGGAAATAAAGTTGTTATTGAAGAATTTCTTGAAGGAGAAGAAGCGAGCTTTATAGTACTAACTGATGGTAAAACTGTTTTGCCTTTAGCTTCTTCACAGGATCATAAGACCAGGGATAATCAAGATCAGGGTCCAAATACAGGAGGGATGGGAGCCTACTCCCCAGCTCCAGTAGTAACAGCTGAGATACATGAAAGGATTATGGGCCAAGTCATAATCCCAACCATTGAAGGCCTAGCTAAAGAAGGAATAAGTTATTGTGGCTTTCTTTATGCAGGACTGATGATAGACGCCGAGCAGAATATAAAAGTGTTGGAATTCAACTGTCGGTTTGGGGATCCAGAAACTCAACCAATTCTAATGAGATTTGAATCGGATCTTGTAGAACTATGCTATCAAGCTAGCAAGGGTGAATTAGAACAAATAGAACTACAATGGAATCCTAAAGTGGCTGTAGGTGTAGTTATGGCTGCTGGAGGATATCCTTATAATTATGAGAAAGGTCACCCAATTGAAGGGCTGCCTCCTGAAACGGAAAACTTAAAAGTTTTTCATGCAGGTACTCAAGCTCAAAACAATGTTATTAAGACTGATGGCGGAAGAGTTCTCTGTGTTACCGCTTTAGGTAAAAATACTACTGAAGCACAACTTAATGCTTATAATTGTGTTGAAGAAGTAAATTGGAAGGACTGCTTTTACAGGACAGACATAGGTTACCGAGCTATAGAAAGAGAATCATGAAAAATTTCTTAGATGATCTAATCATTGAATTAGATAAAGGCATAAAGTCTTCTTTGTCTAACAGACAGGAATATGAAAGAGCTTATCCCGCAGAATCTATTCACGAAGCTGAGCTTAATGAATTTGAAAAAAATCATTCTGTTGGACTGATGAGGGTTAATCATGCTGGGGAAGTTTGTGCCCAGGCACTTTATCGAGGCCAAAGTTTAACTGCAGAACTTAAAACAACTCGAGAACAGATGAAACAGGCAGCATTGGAAGAGATGGACCATCTAGCATGGTGTAATCGACGCCTTGATGAATTAGGAGATAGTCCCAGTGTTCTTAACCCTCTTTGGTACTTTGTGTCTTTTTCAATAGGTGCACTAACGGGTCTAGCAGGAGATAGGTGGAGTTTGGGTTTTGTGGAGGAAACAGAAAAACAGGTGGTGGCCCATTTAGATTCTCACCTTGATCAAATTTCGGATAAAGACATAAAAACAAAAACTGTAATAAATAAAATGAGAGAAGATGAAGATGTTCATGCGAAACAAGCTAAAGAGTCAGGAGCCTCTGAATTACCAGATGAAATAAAGGCAGGAATGTCTTGGATAGCAAGATTAATGACGTCTACTAGTTACTACATCTAATTGCGAAATATAGATTAAATCTATTGATAAATTGATTTACATAAGTATAGTGCGTCTCGCAGTGTCACTGCATTGGTGTTTAATTAGGAATAATATATGAATTTGTATGTAGGAAATCTTCCGTGGCAAGCTACGGAAGAAGAGCTGGAAGCTCATTTCGCTCAAGCCGGCCCTGTAAAGGCCGTAAGAATAATTACCGAAGGTAGATCAGGCCGTTCAAAAGGGTTTGGTTTCGTCGAAATGGAAACCTCTGAAGGAGGACAATCCGCAATAGACTCTCTTAACGGTAAGGATTTTGGCGGAAGAGAGTTAAGAGTAGATACAGCTACTGAAAGAAGTTAGTAAAAAAAACTTCCTTTTCAGTCAGCGGTAGATTCACCCATCTTCTATCACAACTGCTGTCCCCAAGACTAGTAGCTCTGCTGCCCCTTGGGAGATTACAGAAGTAGTTGTGGTCGTGCTTATTATGGCGTTTGCGCCCATTTTTTCTGCGCTTTCGATCATGCGATCGATAGCTTGTTCCCGGCTTTCTGCCATAAGTTTTGTGTATTCCTGAATTTCTCCGCCCACTATATTTTTAAAAGCAGCAAGGATATCCTTACCGATATGCCTCGCTCTAATAGTATTACCTTTTACTATACCTAAAGTCTTAACTATCTTTTTTCCTGGGATATCAGGGCTTGTTACAACTAGCACTATTAAACCTCTACATCCTTATAAGGATCGTCTTTAGATTCTTTGTATCGTTGCCAGATAGTTGAAATAAGTAAAACAAGAATTCCTATCCAAATCACGGAAAGTGATACTGAAAACACCAATGATTGTGACTCCAAAACTCCTTTTAATACTCCCCATACCGTTATAACCAACCAACCTCCTATTAATGCAACCATTCCAAAATGCTTCATAAAATCCATTATCTGTATAAAAAAAGATTTTTCAACTCACTACCTGGGTTTTCTGCTCTCATCAATGCTTCCCCTACTAAGAAGACATTTATCCCACATGAGATTAACCCTTTAATGTCTTTAGAAGATTTAATTCCACTTTCTGACACTGTAAGAACTTCCTTGGGAATTTCTTCAGACAGCCTTGTTGTAGTTCCAATATCTACTTCAAAAGTTTCTAAATTCCGGTTATTTATTCCTATTAGTTTTGGTTTCAAATCTAGTGCTGTTTCAACTTCCTTTTGGTTATGAACTTCAACCAATACATCCAAGTCAAGGTTCAGAGCAAGATGATAAAAATCTTGAAGCTCATTTTTTGATAAAGCAGAAACAATTAATAAGATGCAATCCGCACCTTTGTATCGACTTTCGTAAATTTGATATTCATCAACAATAAAATCTTTTCTTAACACGGGTAGGTTAACTGCCTCCCTGACTATCATAAGGTGTTCTATAGAACCTCGAAAAAAAGGCTCATCTGTGAGAATACTTAAACAAGCAGCAGAAGCTTGTTGGTATTGTTTAGCTATTTCTACTGGCACATATGCTTCTCTTATGAGACCTTGGCTGGGAGATGCTTTCTTCATCTCAGCTATAACAGCAACCTGATTCCTCTTTATAGAATTTTCTAACGCATTGATAAATCCTCTTGTTGGCCAGAGGTTTTTGGAAGAGTTATTAAGTTTACTTAAAGGTAATATCTTTTTTTTCTCAGCTACTGAAGCTCTTGTGACTTCTAATATCTCGTCCAGGTAAGTATTTTTCATTAGTCCTTTTTTTGTAAAAACTGACTGTAAGCAGAAAGTTCCTCAAGTTTTTCTAAACCCCTGCCTTTTAGTATGTTCTCCAAGGACATTTCAACACCTTCCTTTAATGTTCTCGTTAAATCTGCGACATATAGGGCTGCTCCTGAAGTCATGGCAACCATTTGACTGGCAGCCTCATTTTCTCCTCTCAAAGCTTGCTTAGCTAACTCTAAGCTGGCCTCTGGAGAATCTACTTGAAGTCCCTCAATTGATAAGCTCTTAAATCCAAAATCACTTGGAGAAATAGAATATTCTTCAATCTTTCCATCTCTTAATTCAGCTACATTAGTTGGAGAGGCCGTACTAATTTCATCTAAACCATCTTCTGAGTGCAGAACCAATACATTTTTACTTCCTAACCCCTTTAGTACTTCGGCAATGGGCCTAACCCATTTAACATCAAATACACCCAATACTTGATTTAAAGCCCCTGCAGGATTGGTCAGTGGTCCCAATAGATTAAAGATGGTTTTAATGCCCAGTTTTTTTCTGGGACCTACTGCATATTTCATAGCGCTGTGATGGGCAGGCGCAAACATAAATCCCAAACCTATATTTTCAATACATTCTTTAACTTGATCAGGTTTAAGATCCAGGACAACTCCAGCAGCTTCCAGTAAATCAGCACTTCCGCTCTTTCTGGTTGCACTACGATTTCCATGCTTGGCAACCTTTGCACCACAAGAACTAGCTACAAACGCTGCTGTTGTTGAAACATTAAAAATTCCTGATGCCACACCGCCTGTACCACAAGTATCAACCAAATGTTTTGTATTAACTGATACCTTTGTTGATAATGTTCTCATAACTTCTGCTGAGCCAATCACTTCATTTACTGATTCTCCTTTAGTACTTAAGGCTACCAAAAAAGCTTTTATTTGAGCTTCCGAAGTTGATCCGGTTAAAATTTGTTTCATTACCGATGAAGCATCTTCTCTCGACAAGTCTTGGCCGGTCATAATGGTTTTAATGGCTTCTTGTATATCCATATGCTTACTAAATATTTAAAAAATTCTCTAATAACTCCATTCCTTGTTCTGTTGCAATTGATTCAGGATGAAATTGCAGACCTACTAATGGTAATTTTTGATGTTGAATTCCCATTATGGTTTTACTCTCCGTCCGAGCATTAATATGGAAGTCTTTGGACAAAGTAGCCTCTTCAACTATTAGTGAGTGGTATCTGGCGACCTGAAGGGGATTCTCTAAACCTTTAAATAATCCTGACCCATCATGAGATATGGATGAGAGCTTGCCGTGCATAATATTTCTAGCTCTTATAATATTGGCTCCAAAAGCAGCCCCTAAGCACTGATGTCCTAGACAGACTCCTAAGATAGGAAGTTTATCTTTAAATTCTTTTATAAGTTCTACTGAAATGCCAGCTTCTTTTGGTGTACAAGGTCCTGGAGAAATGACAACGTACTCAGGACTTTTTTTCTCTATATCATCGAGAGAAATTAAGTCATTGCGATAGACCTCCACCTTTTGACCTAGTTGATAGAAGTATTGAACCAGGTTGTAAGTAAAAGAATCGTAGTTATCTATCATTAATAACATAAAGTTAACCCTTCAATTTCTGTTGAACCATTTCAACAGCTTTGAATATAGCTCTGCCTTTATTCAAGGATTCTTTCCATTCAAGTTCAGGGTCAGAATCTGCAACAAAACCCCCTCCCGCTTGAATGTATAAAACTTCGTCTTTAATTATTGCTGTTCTAATGGCTATGGCCATGTCCATATTTCCCTGCCAAGAGAAATATCCAACCGCGCCGCCATAAATACCTCTTTTTACAGGTTCAAATTCATCAATGATTTCCATTGCTCTAATTTTAGGTGCACCAGAAAGAGTCCCTGCTGGAAAAGTTGCTCTGAATACATCCATAGCTTTTAATCCTTTTCTTAGCTTAGCCCTAACATTAGAAACCATATGCATAACATGACTGTATCTTTCTACTCCAAATTTCTGAGTTACTTCAACAGTTCCTGCTTCAGCAATTCTGCCAACATCATTTCTACCTAAATCTATTAGCATAAGATGTTCAGCTATTTCTTTTGGGTCATTAACCATTTCCTCTTCCATGGCAATATCATCTTGCTCATTCCTGCCTCTTCTTCTTGTTCCAGCAATAGGTCTAACGGTAACTTCACCGTCCTCTAGTCTGGCTAAGATTTCTGGAGAAGACCCTACAATATGAAATTCATCGAGATTTAAATAATACAGATAGGGAGAAGGGTTTAGGTGTCTGATAGACCGATAAAGTTCAACTGGGTCAGAGGTAAAAGGAACAGACATTCTTTGCGAACAAACAACCTGCATTACATCTCCAGCTTTAATATATTCCTTAATCTTCTCTACGGATTGTTTGAATTCCTTTTCACCAAATCCTGAAATAAAATCTTTCTCAGTTGCCGGGTCTGTAATTTCCTCTGAATTCTCTGGTATCAAGGGATGATTTAATTTGTCAGAAAGATCTCTAAGCCTTTCTTCCGCCCCAGTAATATCTTTTTCCGATTCACTTTTAGAAAGCACTATTAGGTGCAATTTGTTGTTGAGGTTATCAAAAACAGCTACTTCCTCTGAAAGCATAAAAAGAGCATCTGGAGTTCCAAGGGGGTCTGGAAGATTAGAACTAGATAATTTGGGTTCAATATATCTAATGCAGTCGTAACCAAGATACCCCACTAACCCGCCAGTAAAAGCAGGAAGTTCATCGTTAAGCTTTACGTTTATATTTTCTTGATATTCTTCTAAAAACTTTAGTGGGTCCTGAGAAGTTACTTCCTCTACAATCTGTCCATCTTCATAAATTTGAATCTCATTTTTATAAACCTTGATTACTGTTGAAGAGGGTAATCCTATGAGTGAATATCTCGCCCACTTCTCCCCTCCTTCAACAGACTCAAATAAATAAGAGAAAGGTTTGTTTCCCAACTTCTTGAAAACACTTAAGGGTGTTTCCATATCTGCCAAAATTTCTACCGAAATTGGAATTCTTTGTTGGGACATTTAATTGTAATTTAAGAATTAGTTTAAAGATTGGCGCATTTTGGAAATAACTTCCTGGTAGTTCTTCTCACTAAATATTGCTGAGCCAGAAACGAACGTATCTGCTCCGGCCTTAGACACTTCTGCAATGTTATCTAGTTTAATTCCCCCATCAACTTCTAGCCTAATGTTTAAATTTTTATCATCTATTGATTGTCTTAAAGTAGAAATTTTATCTAGCACTGAAGGAATAAAATTTTGGCCTCCGAATCCTGGATTAACTGACATAAGTAAAACCATATCTAACTTATCCCAGCAATTCTCTAACAAATTTAGAGAGGTTGCAGGATTAAGTACTAATCCAGTCTTGCAACCATACTTTTTTACCAGCTGTAAAGATCTGTCTACATGATCAGAAGCTTCAGGATGAAAAGATATGTAAGTTGCTCCCGCTTTGGCAAAATCTTCTATCAAACTATCAACTGGCTTTACCATCAAGTGCACATCAATTGGAGCATTTACACCATAATCTCTTAACGCACTACAAACCATTGGACCTATGGTTAAGTTAGGTACATAGTGATTGTCCATTACATCGAAATGAACCCAGTCAGCTCCTGCGGTAAGAACAGCATCTACTTCTTCTCCCAGTCGAGCAAAATCAGCTGAAAGTATTGAGGGCGCTAGGATATTTTCTTGTTTTGCCATCTTCTTTATCTCAAGGGCGGCAGAGTTTACCCTTCAGACAAGTAAGCGTCTAATTTTTCCACATCTTCTATGGTGTTTATATTGACCAGGAAACCCTCATATATCTCTCCGGTTATCAGTCCTTTTTGACTGGCCGGTAAAAGTATTTCGTTCCATAGATTATATTTACCTTTTTTGCCTTCGCTAAATAATTTAGGATCTATTAAAGCTAGTCCTGAAAAAGTAAGACTTCTCCCTTTTTTCGATGAATTAACTCTACCATTATCTAAAAACATATCTCCTTGGGGATTGTGTTTAGGATTTTCTAGTAAAACTAGATGCGCCAAAGATTCAGTTTCTAAGGATAGACCTGACAATTCAAAATCCGTCCAAACATCTCCGCTTATCAATATAAAGGGCTCGTCTCCAATAAGGCTACGGGCATTCCCTAAGCCCCCTCCTGTACCTAAAAGTTCTTTCTCATAAATGTATTCAATGATCATGCCTAATTCAGACCCATCACCCAAGAAATCTTCAATCTGCTGTCCTTCATGAAATAAATTAATAATTAAGTGCCTAATGCCGAATGACTTGAGCCTTTCAACTTGCCATAAGAGTAGTGGTTTACCCCCTACCTTGATAAGACATTTAGGTTTATTTGAAGTATGAGGGAGCAATCTTGTTCCTAATCCTGCGGCTAATATAAAGGCTTTCATAGAATCTTCTTGAGGGCTTGGGCTAATAAAGGAACTATTTTTTTCTTAAGATAACTAGAAACTTCGTTAAGTTCTTCGTATTTATTACAAGTTTCTACTACAAAATTTAGCGTTTTATGTAAATCTGGGAGTCTGAAAGATTTATTATCCCTCAAATGGAGTCTTGATAGAGTGCCCAAAATTCTTAATTGTCTTTGAAGTCCAGTTAAATCAAAAGACCTTCTAGCGTCTTCTATATCCAATTCTTGATTAAGTCCTATTTCATTGGATCTACTTATGTATTCACCTAACAAAGCATCTACTTCTTTGTCACTTATATCTAAGTAAAGGTCTTTGAATAAAGCAACCGGATCAAGAAAGATAGGGCCAAAGACAGCATCTTGAAAATCTAGTACTCCAGCATTTCCATTAGGTAAAGCCATAAGATTTCTGCTTTCAAAGTCGAAATGGCATAAGACCTTTGGCTGATCTTTAAGATCATTAATAATCTCTCTATACAAATTAGAAAACAATTTTTTTTCATCACTACTAAGTTTTTCTTCCAATAAAGTATTTAGGAACCATTCTTCAAATAACAGCATTTGATTTTCTATTTCTTTTTCGCCAAGTGAGGGTATTTTTGATTCGGGTGGACAGCTATGAAAGCCGATCATCTCATCAATGGCCGCAGAAAAAAGATGGTGAAAATTCTTTTTATTAAGCTTGAACTGATATGTGTCATCTCCAAAGTCTTCTAACAGCATCCTCCCAGTTGTCAGATCCGAATATAAAACCTCTGGTACGGTTACTCCTTGTTTCCGCAGAAATTTTGAGAGAAAAATAAATTGTTCATTAAGTTCAGTCTTTGGTGGTGAGAGAACGCCAATATGAGAGTTTTCTTTGCCTTTAAGCCTGAAATACTTCCTTGTACTGGCTTCTTGCCTGAGAGGTTCAATTTCAGTCATCTCAGTTCTCCCTGAATCCTTTAGTTTTTCATTTGACCACTCAAGGAGCCCTTCTTTCACTACAGACATCAACTCTTTCACAGATTAATTCATTTAAGTTCCTGATTATAACTAAGTCTTAGTTAGTTGAAGAAATAAGCCCCTGAACCTTTCCTTGACTTTATAATCTAAGGACAGCTATGTTTTTTCAAAGAAAGTTTTTATCGGTTTGTATAAGTTTAATTATTTTATTTATTTCAATGGAGGCTTTCCCTAGCCAAGATAGAAAAGAAATCAAGATTGAAACCATTGAAGCTGAAACTATTTCCAATGACCTGAATGGAAACTTGGTCTTGGAAGGAAATGTAATTATTACCACAAACCTTCTGTCTTTCTCTTCTACTAAAGCACTATTTAATGAATCAGAAGGTCTATTAGAATTAATAGGCAAAGTCGAGGTTATTTCAGATAACTTGAAAATAAATTCATCCGAAATAAAAACAAATTTAAATCTCCAAACTTTTTCAGTGAAAACAGCTGAAATTAATCATAAAAACTCCAATTTTGGTTCGTCAGAAGAGTTTTTAATAAGGACTACAGGGGATGTGGAACTAATTAATACCTCTGTGACAAGCTGTTCAAAAGAAGACCCTGTTTGGACCATATCGACTAAGACGGTCACTTATTTAAACGAACAAAAAAATGCTGTGATCAAAGGCATTAAGTTAAAAATAAGAAACACACCTATTTTTTACTTCCCGTATGTAAGAACGGCTTTAGGTAATGAAAGAATTTCCGGTTTTTTAACTCCGGGATTACATCAAACCAACAATGGAATAGATATCTCGCTACCCTATTATTTTAATTTAGCGCCTAATTACGATTTGGTGTTAACACCAAAACACATTACTTCTAGAGGATCAGGATTCGCTTCCAATTTTCGTTATTTAAATCATAAATTTAAAGGGGAAGTAAATGTCTCTGCTTTATCCAATGACAAAAAATATAAAGAAGAGACTAGTCATGATGATTCAAGATGGAGTTTATCTTGGCAAAATAAAGTGGTTTTTAGTGAGAACTGGTATTCGAGCTTTGACTTCCAGTCCTCCAGTGATGAGTATTTTTTTAGAGATATAGGAAATAATCAGTTTGGTGAAACTAGAACCAGCTATTTACCTAAAAAATTTGGTTTAACATGGAACACCCCTTTTTTTAAGATTGACCTAGCTGCTAGTAGATATCAAATATTAAACCCCTTCTCTTTTGAAGAGTATAGATCTAAGCCAAGTTTAACCATGCAGTCTTATTTATCAAAGAGAGGTCTATCTTTTTCGATTTTTGCAAGTAAAAGTAAGTTTGAATTAGATTACATCAATCCTCATAGACAATCTTATAAAAAGGTAGATCGTTTATACCTTTCACCGAAATTATCCTTTAGAAAAAGCTTACCCAGCTCATTATTCTTAATCTCAACGGGGACTACTTATATAAACCATAGTCTAGATTCTTTGGAAGACAGCACATCTTCTCCTTGGCTAGAAATGAAGTACAGTCTCTTTTTAGATAAGATCAGTAAAAGCTCAGTTATAAGCTTAATTCCTGTCCTAAAATATGTATATGTCGAGGAAGGTTCTAATAATCAGAATAACCTTATTGATTCACGAATAATCTCTCTGGATTATTCAACTATATTTCAGAGAGGTAGGTTTGTAGGTTTGGATAGATTTTCCGAAAACAATAAAATTATTCTAGGATTGGAACGAGTTTCAAATAGGTCTGATAATAGTTCTTATAACTCTCTATCAATAGGCCAAGCTTTTTATCTAAACGAAATGTTTTACGATGAAGATTCCACTATTAGAAGAGACACTTCTCCTTTGGTAGCAGAATTTAAAACAAAACTGAATGGAGATTTTTGGTCCAAAAGTTTAATAGAATGGGACAGTGCATCTAAAAAAGTGAACCTAGCCAGTGTGGGACTCTCTTATCAACGAAATGATCTTAAAAGAATTGAAATAAGATCTATTTACAGAAGACAGGATCCCAACAAAACTTACATACCGTGGATGGATAAGGATCTTAAAACTAATCATACTGAACTAGTTACCCAATGGCCTTTATCAAAATCCGTTAATCTTTTTGCAAAATGGCAAAAGGATCATGAAAGGAATAAATCTAATGATATTTTATTTGGTTTTGAATACTCCAACTGTTGTCTAAAGTGGGGTTTGATGCATAGAAAATGGATAGAAGAGGATTATTTTTCTTGGAAAAATTATTACACCACTTCCTTGCAAGCACTATCTGAAGGATTAGATCCATCAATTGATCGGAGTAAGACATATTTTTTCTTTGAACTTAAAAATATTGGGAGGTTGGGTAAAGAAATCTCAAGGACGCTTTCTTCAACTAAATTAGAATAATTGCATCAAACTGTAACTAAGAAGACAATATCGCCTTATTAATACTATGAAGAGTAATTATAAGAAAAATCTTACCTTGTCTGTGTTGATTGGATTTTTGCTCAGTTCTTTCTTCTCAGAAAGAATGGAAGCCAAAATTGAGCTCATAGACAGGGTTATAGCTGTAGTTGATTCTGGAGTGATAATGGAATCAGAACTTAATCTGAGAGTTCAGGACATCATAGGAAGACTAAGAAGTGAAGGCACAGAACTACCGCCTAAAGAACTTTTAGAAGAACAAGTCCTTGAAAGATTAATTATAGAAGAAATACAACTTCAAATTGGAGACAGCGCAGGAGTCAAGATAAGTGATGCAGAATTAAATCGTGCTCTTTCAATGCTTGCCTCGCAAAATTCTATGAATTTAGAACAATTTAAAGAAAGCTTAGATGCCAATAATAGCTCTTACAGCAAGTTACGCGACTCAGTAAGGAAAGAGCTTATTATCCAAAGGGTCCAAAGAGGTAAGGTGGGTGCAAATATAGAGATATCAGAACAAGAAATTGAAAACTTTTTGAATTCTGAAGAAGGTAGGTCAAAACTTGCGGAGCAATATAATGTTCAGCAAATTCTTCTTTCCCTAAACAGTGAAGCTCCTGAAAGCAAAGTTAATTCAACTAAAGAAAAAGGTGCCGATATTATTAGGAGATATAACGAAGGAGAAAGTTTTGAAAAATTAGCTGCAACTTATTCCTCTGATCAAAATGCTTTAGAGGGAGGAAGTCTAGGGTGGAGAAAAGCCACCGAACTACCTACTTTGTTTTCAGATGTTGTTACAAAAATGAAGGTGGGTGAGGCATCTGAATTAATAAGAAGCGGAGCCGGTTTCCACATCATCAGATTGGCTGAAAAGAAAGGTGATGTTGTAAAGTTTGAGGACCAAACCTTGGTTAGACATATTTTGGTACAGCCCTCTGAGATAAGATCTGAGAAGCAAACCAAAGATTTAATGAATGAAATCTATCAAAAACTTGCTGATGGAGAAGATTTCAAACAACTAGCTCGACAACACTCCGAGGATCCGGGTTCAAAAATGGAAGGAGGAGAACTTGGTTGGAGTGCGCCTGATACTTTTGATCCTGCCTTTGAAGCAGTTATGAACTCAGTAGACATAGGAGTGTTTTCTACGCCCTTTCAATCAAGTTTTGGGTGGCATATTTTAGAGGTTTTGGATAGAAGAAATGAAGATATAAGCGATGATGTTAGAAAAAATAGAGCTTATTCAATTATTTTTAATAGAAAATTTGAACAAGAACTACAAAGGACTCTAATAGAATTAAGATCTGAATCATACGTAGATATTAAATTAAACTCATGATTAAACTGGCTGTCTCGCCAGGAGACCCAGCAGGCATTGGCCCTGATATATGCATTAAGGCTTTTGGTCAAAACAAAAACTTAAATTTTACTCCTGTTATATTTGGAGACGTGGATCTATTCCAAGAAAGAGCACAAAATCTAGAAGTAGATGTACAAGTTAAAGAATTCAAAGGCCAAGAAACTTTAGATGATAGTAGTTTTTGGATCTTACCTTACCCTCTTGAAATGAAAGTGGAGCCTGGTAAACCTGATCCTAGTTACGGAGACTACCTTATGAAGGTTTTACGGGAAGCCACAAACTTGACTCTCAACAAAGAATTTGACGCTTTAGTTACCGGGCCTTTGAATAAAGAGTTAATAAATAAAGCGGGGATAAGTTTTTTTGGCCATACCGAGGTTCTTGCTGAGATTTCTGAAACCTCAAAAGTTTTAATGATGTTAACTTGCGATAACCTAAAAATAGCCTTAGCAACAACACATGTACCATTATCTGAAGTGCCGGAACTAATTACATATGAGCACCTGTGTGAATGCTTAACTATCTTGAATAACGACCTTCAGAATAAGTGGGGTTGTAGCAACCCATGTATTAAAGTTTTAGGATTAAATCCTCATGCCGGAGATGGCGGATACCTAGGTAAGGAAGATCAAGAAGTAATAGCTCCAGCAATTGAATACCTTAAAACAAAAGGACTTAATCTTATAGGGCCGGTTTCAGCTGACACAGCCTTTATAGGGAAAAACTCAGAACATATAGACGCCTACTTAGCTATGTATCATGACCAAGGCCTGCCTGTTTTAAAAACTGTTGGTTTTGGTAATTCCGTTAATATTACTTTGGGTTTGCCCTTCATTAGAACTTCAGTCGATCATGGCACAGCATATGATATGGCAGGAAAAAAAGAAGTAGATGAAAACAGCCTTTTGGAAGCTTCATCTCTAGCTTTTAATTTAGCAACAAGAAACTAGAGTGGTTAAAACAAAGAAAAGTTTAGGGCAGAACTTTTTGACTGATGAGTTAATCCTCAACCGAATTTTAGAAACAGTTAACCCCAGGAAACAAGACCAATTTTTTGAAATAGGATGTGGTCGAGGTGCTCTTACCAAAAGGTTAATACCAAAAATTAAAAGTATAGATGGTGTCGAAATAGATAAGGACCTGATCTCGAGCTTGAGAAAATTAGAATCCTCCTCTACTGACTTAACAATACACCAGGACAGTGTCTTAAAGATAAACTTGGATAAACTCTCTAGAAATAAGTCAAAGTTTAGAGTTATTGGAAATTTACCTTATAACTTATCTTCCAAGATAATGCTTTGGACCTTTAGCAATGCAGAACATATTTTTGATATTCACTATATGTTCCAAAAGGAATTTGGAGAAAGATTAGTCTCTCCTCCTGGAAATAAAACCTACGGTAGACTTAGTGTTTTAACCCAATACATGTTTGATAGTGAAAATTTATTTGAAATCTTGCCAGAAAGTTTTACCCCCAAACCGTCAGTAGACAGTATTTTTTTAAAATTCCAGCCGAAACTTCAAAAAGACATAAACTCTCTAGAGGCCATAAGACTTCAAGAACTCACAAGGTTAATGTTCTCGAAAAGAAGAAAGAAAATATCTACTTCTTGTAAAAAAATTCTACAGCCTAATGAATTCATTGATTTAGGTATTGACCCAGATGATCGTCCAGAGTCTTTAAGCCTCAATGATTTTTTAAAAATTACTAAATATTTATCGAAATAGGATTATGGCTAACTACGCAATTGGAGATGTGCAAGGTTGCTTCTTTGAGTTAAAAGGACTTTTGGATGAAATAAACTTCGACCCTACTCAAGATAAGCTTTGGTTTGTAGGGGATTTAATTAACAGAGGGCCTGATTCTCTTCGTACTATTGAATTCATTTATAAGATTAAAGATTCTTGTAATGTGGTTCTCGGTAACCACGATATACACTTCCTCGCAGTTGCCGAAAACCTAAGAAAACCATTTAAAGAAGATACTCTTAAACAACTGTTAGAGTCAGAAAATTTAAATTTATACAAAGAGTGGCTCAGGAATCAAAGTTTACTCTATTACGAAAATATACAATGTGAGGACGGTGACAAAATTTATTTGATGACCCATGCTGGCATACCTCCCCATTGGTCTTGGCAAGTTGCGATGGAAGCTGCTCAAGAAATAAAAGAAGCTTTAATTGATGACAAGCTTTATACGGATTATTTAAGTAATATTTATGGAAACTTACCAAACAAAAGTGGACCAAACCTAAATAGAATAGATCGAATGAGATTAAACACCAATTATTTAACCAGAATGAGATTTTGTAAAAGTGACGGGGAATTAGAACTTGAAGCCAAGGGTATAGAATCAGATAAACCGAAGGGGTTTAATGCTTGGTTTAATCATCCGTTAACCATTAAAAATGAAAACCTTCACCTAATTTTTGGTCATTGGGCGGCCTTAGGTGGTAAAACAAACATTGAAAAAATTATTGCTATTGATACTGGCTGTGTCTGGGGTTATAAATTATCAGCTTATAGATTGGAAGACAGTAAAGTCTTTAGCTATGACCGAATAACTTAATAAGAATGAAAATCTATCTTGTAGGGGGCGCAGTAAGAGATACTTTACTGGACATAGAAGTGAAAGAAAGAGACTGGGTAGTTGTTGGGGCTACTCCAGAAGCTATGATTGAGTTGGGTTATAAACAAGTCGGATCAGATTTTCCGGTCTTTATTCATCCAGATACTAAAGAAGAATATGCTTTGGCGAGAACAGAGAGAAAATCTGGCAGTGGACACAAGGGCTTTTCATTTAATACCAAAACTAACGTTACTTTAGAAGAAGACTTAAAAAGAAGGGATTTAACAATTAATGCTATAGCCAAAACTAAAGAAGGAGATCTCATTGACCCTTTTGATGGCCAAAAAGATCTAAAAAACAAAATCTTAAGACAAGTGTCAGATGCATTTAAAGAAGACCCATTAAGGGTTCTTAGGGTAGCGAGATTTTCTGCTAAATTAAAACATCTTGGCTTCTCTGTTGATAAAAAAACCATGGAAACAATGAATGATTTATCTGTGTCTGGTGAACTGGAATCTCTTCCCAAAGAAAGAATATGGCAAGAAACCTATAAAGCACTTCAAGAAAAAAATCCTGAAGAATACTTCAAGGTTCTTATTGAATCAGAAGCTATCTTTAAATTAGAGAAAACTGCAAAACTTGATCTTGAGCTATTCAAAACCATCGCGTCTAAGGTTCCTGATCCTGAATTAAGATGGGCTTCTTTAGCTGCAAATTCCGATTGCAACTTGGAAGGTCTAAACGCAGCATTCGGAGTGCCTAAGAAAATACAAGACTTGAATCAAGTTTTTGAAAAGTTAATTCAATTTAACACCAGCCATCAATCTGAAGTACAAAGCTATGAAGTGTTAGATCTTATCGAAGAAGTAGATGCATTAAGAAGAAGTGAACGTTTTAATAAGGCCATAAGAATTTTAGAGGCTGGTAAGGGTTTAATTTCAAGCTTTCAGGTTTCTTGGGAGGCAATAAGTAAAGAATTAGCTGCAGTAAGGCCTTCTTCTAAGGAGTTGAAAGATAAAGAGATTAGTGACGATTTAAGACAACAACGCTTAAAAATTATTGACGGAATGTTAAAGAAAAATGGATAAAGAAAAGGTTGTTCTTATAACTGGAGGCAGTAAACGGATTGGTGCCAATATAGCCAGATACTTTCACAAAATGGGGTTCAAAGTAATTCTGCATTTTAATAGTTCAATGAAAGAAGCAGAAAATCTTAAAAATGACCTTTTATCTGAGAGAGAAGACTCTTGTATTACAGTACAAGCCGATTTCTCTGATGAAAGCTCTATCAATACAACGATAAAAAGAATTGTAACTAGCACTGAAACATTAGATGTTTTGATTAATAATGCTTCTGGGTTCTTTTCCACACCCATTGAAACAGCTACAAGAGAACAGTGGTCTAGCCTGTTAGATACAAATGTAACCGTTCCCTTATTTCTAATCCAAGCCTTAAAACCAATGCTAGAAAGCTCTAACGGATGCGTGATTAATATTTCAGATTCTGAAGTAAGTTCAGGTATCCCCCAATATAGTCTCTATAGTGCAGCTAAAGCAGCCTTGGAATCTTTAACTAAGTCTCTTGCCAAAGAGCTTGCACCAAATATTAGAGTGAATGCGATTGCACCAGGTATTATTCTTTGGCCAGAAAAAGGTCAGGCAGACAAGGAAATAAGAGAACAAATTATAAATAAAACTATTCTAGGTAGAATTGGTCTCCCTGAAGATATAGCTGCTGCTGCTTATCTTCTATATAGATCTACCTATATAACTGGACAAGTGTTAAAGGTAGATGGGGGACGATCTTCCTCATAAGCTCTAAAACTACTACTAAAAAGTAATTTACTTTCAGTTATCTTTTAACTATCTTTCTTAAGTAAGTTTTAAACAACAATATGGATTTTAAAGAGAACGAGAACATAGGAACAATGGATGTCTTAGATAGACATCAATTCGATAAGGAAGCTTTAACTAATTTTATGGAAGAAAATGTAGAGGGATTTGAAGGTCCTCTTACTATTGAAGAGTTCAAGGGGGGACAATCAAATCCAACTTATCTAATAAAAGCCAGAAACCAATCCTATGTTCTAAGGAGAAAACCACCAGGGAAGTTACTTAAATCTGCACATGCTGTGGAAAGAGAATACCGAGTGATTACAGCTTTAAACAACACTGATGTTCCAGTTCCAAAAACTTATGCTTTATGCGAGGACACTGAAATAATTGGAACAGCTTTTTACATCATGGAATTTATGAATGGTAGAGTACTTTGGGATCCTTCAATGGCAGACTCTTCTAAGGAAGAAGCCTTGGGTGTTTATTCTTCTATGAATAACACATTAGCTAAGCTTCATTCAGTGGACCCACTCAAAGTTGATTTAGAAAGTTTTGGAAAACCTGGCAACTATGTAGGAAGACAGGTATCAATCTGGTCAAAGCAGTACATTGACTCTGAGACAGAAAAGATCCCTGAAATGGACAAGCTAATTGATTGGCTTCCTAATAACCTGCCTTCTGACAAGCCCCTTAGGATCGTGCATGGGGATTTCAGCCTATCTAATCTAATGATGGACACTGAAAAACCTGAAGTCATAGCAATATTGGACTGGGAGTTGTCTACTTTAGGTGATCCATGCGCAGACTTTAGCTATCACTGTATGCAGTACAGAATGAATCCTAATTTATCTGATCAGGAATATTGTAAAAAAATTGGGATACCCACTGAGGAAAAATATGTAGCTATGTATTGTGACAAAACAGGTTCTAATCTAAAAGAGGAATGGGAACTTTATATGGCCTATAACATTTTTAAGTCAGCGGGAATTCTGCAAGGTATTATGGGTCGAGTTAGGGACGGAACCGCAGCAAGTAAACATGCTAAAGACATGGCTGCAAGAGTTCGTCCATTAGCAGAAAGTGCTTGGAAGCTTATAGAAGAAAACTTTATCTAAACTTATATTTTTTTGGGTTAAGCTAGCATCGGTAAATTAAGGAGAAATAAGATGGCAATAGACAAATTTTTAATAGAGGCAAGTCATATTATGATGTTTGCTAGATCGATAGGTGATGATAATCCTGTTTACCATGACGAAGAATATAAATCAGAGTCAGGATGTGAAGGAATCATAGCTCCTCCAACTTTTGCACAATCCAGTGCACAATTTGATCCAGATTACTTTCTAAGGCCAAAAACTGGTGGTGTAGGTTGGTTTGGATCGGGAAAAGAACCTACGGGATTAAAGCCTTCAGGCTCTGGAGGAAGTGGTGGTGGTGGAGCTGCTGCAGGATTGCATGCAGAACAACACTTTGAATATCATTTACCTCTAAAAGCAGGAGATGTACTAAGCGCTACTACTAAACCGGGGAACTCCTGGGAGAAAGAAAGTAAGCGCGCTGGTAAGCTTAAGTTCAGTGAATCTGTAACAGAGTATAGAAATCAAGATGGAGACTTAGTGATCACTGCTACGGGTGTTGGTGTTCAAACTGAGCGACCGGTCGATAGTTAGGGAGAAATCATGTTAAAAGCAAGTGAAATAAAAGTAGGCGATACTCATACAGAAGTGTTGGTGGAAGACCTTAAGAGAACTCAGATTGTACAATATGCAGGTGCATCAGGTGATTACAATCCTTTACACACAGATGAAATATTCACCACAAAATTAGCCGGTTACCCAACTGTGTTTGCTCACGGAATGTTAACCATGGGTATGACAGGAAGGATGGTTACTAATTATGTTGGTGATGGTACCTTAAAGAAATACGGAGTTAGATTTACAAGCCAAGTTTGGCCAGGGGATACTCTAACAAGTGTGGCTACAATTAGTGACATTAGAGAAGAAGATGGAGAAAGTCTTGTTGACCTACAAATAGAGACCACAAACCAGGATGGGCTGGCTGTAATAACAGGATCTGCAACTGCTAGAATAAACTCCTAATCAATGAATAAAGACCTTAGTCATCCAGATCTTGGAGGACGAAATGCTAAATTTGCTCTCTCCATTTTGGTGGTTGTCTATGTTTTTAATTTTATAGATCGTCAAATACTTACGATCTTAGCTGAAGAAATTCAAGCAGATTTGGGTATATCTGATAGCGGCATAGGATTCTTGTATGGAACAGCTTTTGCAGTCTTTTACTCGATCGTAGGAATTCCTTTAGGAAGACTGGCTGATGTATGGACTAGAAAAAATCTGATTAGTATTGGTCTAGCAACTTGGAGTTTTTTTACAGTTCTTTCAGGTACTGCCCGTTCTTTCACTGCACTAGCCGCGTTTAGAATCGGAGTGGGAATTGGTGAGTCTAGTGCCAGCCCTTCTGCTTACTCTTTACTTTCTGATTACTTTTCCCCCAGGGTAAGAACCACGGTTTTAGCTATATACTCAAGCGGCGTTTACATTGGTGCTGGTATTGGCTTGTTTTTAGGAGGAACAATAGTTGAATATTGGAATGCAACTTATCCTGATCCTAGTTTAGCCCCTCTTGGTATTAAAGGCTGGCAAGCTGCTTTTATTGCCGTTGGACTACCCGGTTTGCTTTTAGCTCTAGTAACTTGGCAAATAAAAGAGCCTATAAGGGGTTTGAGTGATGGTATAGAGACTCCCAAAAACCCAACTCCTTTTAAAGAGATGTTTAAGGAAATGATAGGACTTACTCCATTCTCATTGATAGGACAAGAAAATGCAGGAAGGAATATTCTAATTAACTTGGTAATAGGTTTTTTGATATTTTCACTCTGTTACCAACTGGTTATATTAACTGGTGATATTGCACAATGGATTGCGTTTGGTTTAGGTTGCTACTTCATTACTTGTTGGATACAAAGTCTGAGGTTAAGGGATCCTGCAATATTTTCTGTAATATTTAGAAGTAAAGCTCATTTACTTTGTCTCTTAGGGTTTCCTTTCATAGCTTTTGTTCAGTATGCTCATGGAGCATTTGGACCAACTTTCTATTTGAGAAATCATGGTGTTGATATCGGAGAAGTTGGAATTATGCTAGGCATCTTCACTGCTGTTGGGGGTCTTCTTGGAATAGTTACAGGAGGATTGCTAGGAGATAAGCTCAGAAAAACATATCCGAATGGTAGACTTTACATCATTTTAGCTGTCACAGTAATGATAGCTCCTTCCACTCTACTTTATATTTACGTAGAGAATTTATACCACTCATATTTCTGGAACTTTATGTTTAGCTTCATAGGGCCTATGTGGCTCGGTTTAGGAGTATCAACCATAGCAGACCTTGTACTCCCAAGAATGAGAGCTGTTGCAGGTGCCTTCTTTATCCTAATGCTCAGTATGTTAGGAATGGCACTGGGACCCTATCTAACGGGTGAGGTTAGTGATGTTCTGATTGCTCAAGGTGTAGATGATGGGGAATCAATTAAGACAGCCCTTGCTTTGTGTACCTGTGTTTTAGTTATAACCATTGGTTGCCTATTAACAGCTTGCAGATACCTGCCCGAAGAAGAAAAGAATAAGATTGAAATAGCTAGAAGTTATGGAGAACCTACCTAAGCTTGTCTTTTAACATTTCCGCAAAAGAAATATTAAAAACCGGGTGTAGATGTTCCTTGGCTATTTGAGCTAAAGGCTCCAGCACAAAAAGATAATTTTCTATGTCTTTGCTAGGCAGGTTAATGCCTTGATCTTGTGCAATAAGGTCTCCAAGTAAAATCAGATCTAAGTCTATGACCCTATCATGCATACCCTTCTGGTTACTTTCTCTCCCTATCTTTTTTTCTAAATTTTTGAGTGTCTGAGTTAGCTTAACTGCATCTAATGATGTTTCGAAGCCAGCAACTAAATTAATAAAATCTTTGCCCTCGAAGCCTTCTGCTTCAGAATAAAAATTATCTGAAAAAGTACAGATAAACAGTTGATTTAACTCTTTCTTAACCTTAGCTATATTTTTCTTCGCCTCTATATTACTTCCTATGCTGATGTAAGCTTGAGTCATTATGGGCGTTTGATAGTTACTCCAACTGACTTAGATCCTCTCAATGCTCCGGGTTTCTCTACCGTAACAATGACACTAGAAACTGGGAACTCAGAGAGAACAGTTTTGGCTATTTTCTGAGCTAAACTTTCTATTAATTTGCTCTTAGAAGATTCCGTTAACTCAATAATACATTTAGAAATATTTTTGTAGTTAAGAGCATCATCGATTCTGTCTGATCTTCCAGCTTTTTTGGTATTAAAATTCATCTCGAGGTTTATTGAAATTAATTGTCTAACTTCTCTTTCCCAATCGTAAACGCCTATGACAGCTTCTACTTCTAGGTCTTTTATAAAAACTTTATCCATATTAAATCTCTGACAAGCTCCATCGTGGTCTTATTTTAATGGAAGTCTCTAACTCCGCTCCCTGTATTCTATAAGATCCAGCAACAGCCACCATAGCACCGTTATCTGTGCACCTCTCTGGTTTTGGAAAGAACAAATCCACTCCATTTAACTCCCTTCTAAATGCGTCTCTGATGTATTGATTAGCAGCCACTCCTCCTCCTACCACTAATTGACTTAGATTTTGCTTTAACAGAGCTGTATTACACTTCTTAACTAATGTTTCAGAAACTGCATTTTGAAAAGAAGCACTGATATTCGCAATGAATTCTGTATTTATTTTTTTTTGCTTTTTGACCAAATAATAAACTGCTGTTTTCAACCCACTAAAACTAAAGTCTAAATTATCTTTTTTTGTCATGGGTCTCGGAAGATCAAAAGAAAGGGGATTGCCTTGTTTAGCCATTTTTTCTATCTCAGGACCTCCTGGATAGTTTAAGCCAAGCAATTTGGCGACTTTATCAAAAGCCTCTCCCACAGCGTCATCCCTTGTCTGACCAAGAATCTCGTATTTACCGATATCAGTTGCTTTTATTAAAAGACAATGACCTCCAGATATTAACAAAGTTAAAAAAGGGAAAACGGGCGGTGGCCTTTCTAAAAGATTTACCAGTAAATGGGCTTCCATGTGATTTATTCCTACACATGGCTTATTCCAACCAAGACTTAAGGAATGGGCTAAGGCTGCTCCAGTTAAGAGAGGTCCTCTCAAGCCTGGACCTGAAGTGTAAGCTATACCATCTAAGTCTTCGGAACTTAATTTAGCTTCATTAAGCGCCATTGTTATTAAAGGCAACAACTTGGGGATGTGATCTCTAGAAGCAAGTTCTGGGACTACTCCTCCGTATTCGGCGTGCTTAGAAGCCTGGGTAAAGATTTGCTCAGTTAAGATAAGATTCTCTTTCTTATCATAAACCGCGACTCCGGTTTCATCACAAGAAGTTTCTATTCCTAAAATCTTCATTCTTTCTATACTAAGGTTTGTTATTCTCCTTGCAAATTAAAAAAAGAAAAACTTTGCAAAATATTAAGCCTTATATAGAATTGCGCGACTTATTTAGGTTCAATGTATGCCCTCTATAAAAATTAAGAATAACGAATCATTCGACGTTGGTTTACGAAAGTTTAAGCGTGCCTGTGAAAGAGCAGGTGTAATTCCTGAAGTTAGAAAAAGAGAGTTTTATGAGAAACCCACTGCAGTAAGGAAAAGAAAGGCTGCAGCAGCTGTAAAAAGAGAAGCTAAAAATCAAAGAAGCAACCGTCTCGGGCGTCCTCCTCGTTTTTAAAACCATCCCTTCAAATGTCTGAAGAAAACATAAAGCCTCTGATTCAAGAGGTAATAAAGTCCTCAATGAAAAATGGTGAAAAAGAGAAGACTACAACCTTACGTATGGCCATTTCAGAAATACAAAGAGAAGAAATAGATAAAAGATCAGATTTATCTGACCGAGAAGTGATTGTTATTCTTCAAAGAATGATTAAACAAAGGAAGGATTCTTCTAATCAATTTAGATCTGCGGGTAGAGAGGAGTTGTCTTTGAAAGAAGAAAGGGAAATTGAAACTCTTTCTGAATTCCTACCAGAGCAACTTTCAGAGGATAAAATAAAAGAAATTGTTATTAACTCCATTGAAAGTCTAAATGCTAAGACCCCTCAGGACATAGGAAAGGTAATGGGCTCCTTAAAATCGGACTTGCAAGGAAAAGCCGACATGTCTTTAGTTAGTAAGCTAGTAAAAGAAAATTTAACTGAATAATCTTATTGATTTATATATCTGTCTTTTAGTTTCATCGATCTGTTCTTTACAGGTACTGCTTTACCAGATAAGTAGGCTTCTTCTACAAAAGATGTAACCTCTAAAGGGTCTCCATTCCAAACAACAATATCAGCAATGTATCCGGGTTGGATGGACCCTCTTTTATCCAAATTAAAGACGTCTGCAATGTTCTTTGTCAGTCCTTTAAGCGCTTCTTCCCATGGCAGGCCATAAGAAACTGCAATCCCTGCACCCTGTCTACTTAAGTAAGCATTATGAGTTTCATGAGAACCAATTAAAATTGTGACCCCTGATTGATTAAGCAAATAAGCATTATCTAACCTAGAACCTAACTCATTAAAGGAATTCGGAATGTTGTCAATCGGTTGGAGAATTACTGGAATTTTGGCATCAGCTAATTGCGTAGATACCCTCCAGCCCTCTTCTGCTCCATGAATAATGAGATTGATATTTTTTCTTTTTGCAAAATCTATCAAAGCTAGTATGTCAGAGGCACGATTAGCTTTAACTACTAGAGGAATTTCTCCGTTAACAACCCTTTTAAGAGCAATTAAGTCTCTTGCTGAGTAACTCACCTCTTCTGGTAAAGAAGATTCATAGATCTCGTAGTAATTGCTTTGGTTATTCCTTGACTTGGCGTTTTGTACCTTGCCTTTGCTGATAAAAGGAGATAATCCAAAGTCAGTTATGGCAGCTAGATTTAAAGAGTCTTCAAGAAGAAGGATTTTTGCTGCCATAGAGTCTTCGCCGCCACTTATATTTGCTGACAAAGCAATATTAGAGATCACCAGACTTTCTTCCAAAGAGCCTGATAAAGAAAATACTGACGTTAAACCAGAAAATAAACCTGATGAGCTTGGGGTGGTTAAGCTTAGAGTGATTCCTCCTGTTAAATTGTATGGAATAAGAGTTGAAGAGGCGTTAAAGGCAGAGTCAATGCTTAAGCCAGCTGAATAGATATCAGATCTATCATCTCTTGTTTCTGGAACCAGTTCAATTTCTACTATTCCTATTTGAGTTTGAGGTGCTATGAGGCCGGGGGAAATGACCTTACCAGAAAGGTCTTTCTCTATTGCCCTTGAAGAGACTAAATTCTTTCCAATTCTAAGGATTACTCCGTCTCTAATTAAGACGTCACTGTTTTCTAAAGTTCCTCTCTCAGTAGCAGTGTGTATTTTTGCATTCTTTAAAAGCAACTCTTCTGAGAAAGAAAGAAAAGAGATAATGCAACTAAGAAAACTGATAAGTATTTTTTTATTCATTTTCATAATCTGTTCTCTTGAGAATTAATAATGCCTAACTCAAAGTCAGTGGCTTTTGGAGTAGAAGGATTATCTTTATCATAAAGTAGTAAGCCATCCACAAAAACTTTTTCCGTTTTTGAGTAAACACTAAAGGGATTCCCGTCCCATATCACTACATCTGCCATCTTTCCAACTTCTAAAGAACCTACTTTATCTGCAATGCCAAGAGCCTTAGCAGGATTCGATGTGATCCATTTAATGGCTCTTGAGGGCAATATATTAAATCCAGCCCTATTGCCTGCAGCCATAGCTTTAGCTGCTTCCTGATTTAGTCTTTGAATCCCAACTGCAGAATCTGAATGAATAATAGCGCAACCTGTGCCTGAATTAGCTTGGTCTACTATTGCAGCATTTTCCCATACCATATCAAACGCTTCGTGCTTAAAACCCCACCAATCGGCCCACATAGCAGCACAAACACCGTTGTCAGCTAAAATATCTGCAACCTTGTAAGCTTCTATAGCGTGGTGGAAAGTCGTGACTTTATAGTTAAATTCCTTTGCTATATCCAACATGACGGCCATTTCTTCGCCTCGATAGCAATGATTTTGGATTAAGATCTCACCGTCAAGAACTCCGACCAAAGTCTCTAACTCTAAATCCCTACTCGGTGCGTATTCTAGTTCCTTAGCTTCTTCTGATTTTGATTCGTATTCTTCTAATTTATTTCGGTAACCTTGGGCTCTTATCCATGCTTTTCGATAACCGGCTACATTACCCATACGGGTTGATGGTTCACTATTTCTTCCACCATAGACCCTCTTAGGATTCTCTCCACAGGCCATCTTTAGGG
>CAXFFS010000005.1:0-31470 GCA_964002385.1 uncultured Gammaproteobacteria bacterium
TTTAATGTTCATGTAATTCGATTTAAGATAGGCTTTGGAAAGACTCTCGTAAGCAGATTTGATAAGCGGGGAACTGAATTCTCCATCGGTTTACTACCATTGGGTGGTTATGTTCAGATGTTGGGAGAGGACAACCCTATTCAGGGTAAGGACTCAGATCCAGATAATTATTCTGAAGAAATTTCATATCCTCAAGCCTCTTTAGGGGCAAGGGCTATCATTACAGCTGCTGGACCAATAGCTAATTTTGTTTTAGCGGTAATAGCCTACTTTCTTATTTTTATGATTGGGGTAAAGGATTTAGTACCTATAGTTGGGGCAGTTAATGATGACAGCTTAGCCATGCAAGCTGGGATTGAAGTTGGTGACAGGATTGTCTCTATAGATAACAAAGAAGTTGTCTCTCTCAAAGACTTAAACACCTTACTTGCTCTAAGGATAGGAGAAACTGGTTCTATTCTCGTAAATTATAAAAAACTTAATTCAGACCTGAAATATTCCGAATCAGTTAATATCGAAGACTGGTTAAGTTCTGAACTAGATCAAAGTATTATTTCCAGTTTCGGTATTCTCCCTTTTATCCCCCCCATAGTTTCTTCTGTACAAGTCGGTAGCCCTGCAGATAAGTCAGGTATTGAAAGTGGAGATCAAATAATAAGGGTTGGGGACAACGTAATAAGGACTTGGTATGAATTAGTTGAAGAGATTTCTTCAATTCCTGATAAAGAAACTTCATTAACAATAAAAAGAAATGGAACTTCTTTCTCAGTGCCAGCTTCCATTGGGTCTGTACAGGATGAACTTGGCATGAAAATCGGAAGAATAGGAATAGCAAGAATCTCTAGCAATGAGGAGATCCCTGATGAGTTCTTGGTAATTACAAAGAAAGGACCCATTGAGTCTTTTGCTCTAGGAATCAAAGAAACTTACAATTTCACAGTTCTTATCTTAGATTCCATAGGCAAAATGATTACTGGCTCTATCTCTGCAGAAAACATAGGAGGTCCGATACAGATAGCAGTTTTATCTGGT
Organism: uncultured Gammaproteobacteria bacterium; assembly: GCA_964002385.1. Lineage (GTDB taxonomy): Bacteria > Pseudomonadota > Gammaproteobacteria > Magnimaribacterales > Magnimaribacteraceae > AEGEAN-183. The sequence goes on from CAXFFS010000005.1 coordinate 1,033, forward strand.
TCGGCAGCCAAAGCAGGCTTGGTATCTTTTATTAGCATGATAGCTTTACTAAGTATTAATCTAGGTTTAATCAATTTATTACCTGTTCCAATTTTAGATGGAGGTCAATTAGTGTTAATTGCAGCTGAAAAGATTAAAGGTTCTCCACTTTCTGCGGGGTTTGTAGAATTTGCCTATAGAATAGGATTGTTATTAGTTATTGGGCTAATGGCCTTTGCTGTTTTTAATGACATAACAAGGATAGTTTAATGGTCAAAATTTTTTCTTTAATAAAACCTATTTTCTTTGCACTTTTTGTATTGGTATTTTTAATAGAACCAATTAAAAGTGAAGAAGATTCTTGGGTAGTTAGCGACATTAGAATTAGTGGATTGCAGAGGGTCTCTGCTGGAAGTGTCTTTGCAGAAATGCCAATTGCTATTGGTGATAGAGTTGATACTTATGCATTACAAGTTGTAGCTAAAACTTTATTTAAGACAGGCCAGTTTGATGATATTCAGATAGGTAAGGATGGAAATATCCTAATTATCAGTTTGGTCGAAAGGCCTTCCATATCAGCTATAGAGATAGATGGTAATAAGGCTCTAAAAACTGAAGATTTAATGAAAGGACTTAAGGGTGCTGGTTTGTCCGAAGGTCAAGTTTTTAAAAGATCAGTATTGAGCGGTTTAGCTTTAGAGATACAAAGACAATACACTTCTCAAGGTAGATACGGAGCATTGGTAGATGTTAAAGCAAACCCAAAGCCAAGAAATAGAGTTGAACTTGAGATTGAGATAGAGGAAGGAGAAGTAGCAACAATTGAAGGAATAAATGTTGTGGGTAACGCAACCTTTACCGATGATGAGCTTTTAAGAGATTTTGAATTAAGTGTGGGCGGTTGGTTTTCTTTTTTGAATAGCGATAATAAATATTCAAGGGAAAAGCTTAAAGGAGACTTAGAAACTTTAACTTCTTATTACAAAGATAGGGGATATGTAGAGTTTGATTTATCCAGTTCGCAAGTAAGTATTACCCCGGATAAGAAATCGGTTTATATAACTTTAAATGTTAATGAAGGCCTTTCTTACAAAGTAGATAAGATCAACTTAACAGGAGACTTCCCAGTAGAAGAAGAACTTTTACGCCCATTGATATTAATTAAAGAGGGAGATACTTATTCTCAGTTCTTAATAACTGAGACAGAAGAACTCTTTACAAACATACTGGGCAATGAAGGTTATAGTTTTGCTGAAGTTACAGGAGTTCCTGATCTAAATGAAGAAACTGGAGGCGTTGAGCTTACTTTCTATATTGACCCTCAACAAAGAACCTACGTTAGAAGAATTATCTTTAAAGGCAATCAACGCACTCACGATGTAGTTTTAAGAAGAGAAATGAGACAGATGGAAGGGTCTTGGGCTTCTAATCTATTAATTGAAAACTCTAAGTTGAGGCTTGAAAGATTAGGTTTCTTTAAGGAAGTAGAATCAGAAACACTTCCAGTAGCTGGTGTTAACGACCAAATAGATGTCGAATTTAGTGTCGAAGAAGAAGTATCTGGAAGTATTGGTGGGAGTTTTGGGTATTCGTCCTGGGGGTTAATGCTCGGTTTAAACTATTCAGAAAATAATGCTTTTGGAACGGGTACAAGAATAAACTTAGGGATTAATGACAGTGCCTGGCGTAAAAGTTACTTCTTTGATTACGGAGATCCCTATTACACCATGGATGGAGTAAGTAGGGGGTATAGTGTGTTTTATAATGAATCAGACTATGGTCAATACAATATAGCTGCATATACCTCTGATTCTTATGGAGTGGGTATTCAATTTGGTTTACCTATAAGTGACATTGAAAGAATTGGCCTCAATTTAAGATACGAAAACACATCAATAGATGTAGGTTCGATGTCAGCTTCTCAAATTTTATCCTTTACTGCTTCAGAGGGAACTAGTTTCGAGGCTTTGAAGAGCCAACTTATCTGGTCTAGAATTACTCTAAACAGGGGTCTCTTCCCCACAGCTGGACAATCTCAATCTGTTGGCTTCGAACTGACGCTTCCAGGCAGTTCTATAACTTATGCTAGAGCCACTTATCGACATCGGTTTTATAGGCCTATCTTTGGAGGGAAATTTATTCTAGGTTTAAGAGGAGAGATAGGGGTTTTAGAACCCTTTGGAGATACTAAGGTAGCTCCTTTCTATGAACATTTTTATGCTGGAGGAATAACATCAGTTAGAGGCTTTAAAGCTAATACTCTGGGACCAAGAGCCACTCAGTCTCAATACATTATAGATGCAGAAGGCAATCCTGTATTAGATGAGTTCGGCCAGCAAATATTCAATCCTTATTACGGTTTTAATCAAAACGACGATCGATCGATTGGAGGGGCTTATTTAGTAGAAGGTGGATTTGATTTAATTTTTCGTTTACCTTTTCTCGAAGATCAAAGATCTGTACGAACTTCTTTCTTCATTGATACAGGTAATGTTTTTGCACAAGACTGCGGCGATGATGGAAACATAAACTGCAGTGAATTTGATGTAGGAGAACTAAGATATTCTTATGGATTAGGAGTGACTTGGATTACTCAATTAGGACCTATGTCTTTAGCGTTAGCTGCAACTGGAAATGCAGGTCCTTTAGATAGAACCGAGGGATTTCAATTTGAAATAGGAACACAATTTTAAAGATTAACTGGATACAGTGACCCTTTAAACGGTAAACTGCGCCACCAAGTTTAGATTTAAAGCCGAATGAGGAGAGATTATGAATTTGAATAAATTAGTAATAGCATTGATTGCATCAATACTTATACCAATTTCCCTACAAGCAGAGGAGATTGAAAGCGGGTCTATAGCGGTTATAGACGTAGAAGTTGCTATATTTGGAACAGAGGCTTCAAAACAAGCTTTTGAAGAACTTGCAGCGAGCAAGGAATGGAAAGAGGTAGAAGAAGATCTTCAACTAAAGATCAATGAAGCCACTGAAATTCAGGAAAAGCTTCAGAAAGAAGGCCCTACTATGTCTGATGATGAGAAACTTGATGCACAAAAAAGACTGAATTCTCTTAGTCAAGATGCTAATTTCCTTAATCAGAAGTTAACTACAATGAGAAACGAACTCATGCAACTAATTCAAAATGAACAAGCCCCTAAATTCCAAAAGGTAGTTTCTGAATTAATGAGAGCAAAAGGAATTAAAATACTTTTACATAGACAGTCAGTTCTTGGTTTTGATACTGGAGATCCTACTCTTAATCTGACGCCAGAAATAACTGAACTACTCAATCAGAAAGAAGAGTAATTTTTTTTGTGTCTCCAAAAAAAGGTATAACTCTAGGTGAGCTTGCAAAAAAACTAAATGCAGAGTTAGTCGGCAACCCTGAAATTTGGGTAAAAGGCTTGAATACTCTAGCAGAAGCTAGTCAAGACGAGATTAGCTTTCTTTCCAGAAGACAATATATTAAACAACTGGATTCAACTAAAGCCGGTGCAGTAATTATTGGAGAAAAAGATAAAGATCTGGCTTCAGGTAATCTTATTGTGGGCAAGGATGCCTATCTTCTTTATGCGAAGGCAACTCAAATATTTAAAGAATTGAACCAAGATCCTTTAAAAGAAGGAATCTCAGAATTAGCTGAAATATCCTCCTCAGCAAAAATTAGTTCTTCAGCAACTGTAAGTTCTTTCTGTAAAATTTCTGATAATGTTGAAATTGGAGAAGAAGTTCAAATAGGTTCTGGAGTTGTAATAGGTGAATTTACCAGCATAGGAGATAAAACAGTCATACACTCCAATGTTTCAATTTATCATTCAGTCTCAATAGGACAGGAATGTATTATTCATGCAGGTTCAGTAATTGGATCTGATGGGCTTGGTTTTGCAAGAGAAGGGCAAGATTGGGTAAAGATAGAACACCTGGGCGAAGTAATAATAGGTAACAATGTGGAGATAGGTTCAAACTGCTCAATAGACAGAGGTTCAGTAGGAAACACTTGTCTTGATGACCAAGTAAAACTCGATAATAACGTGCATTTAGCTCACAATGTTCAGTTAGGAAGGTCTTCAGTAATAGCAGCAAATACTGCAATTGCTGGCAGCACAACAATTGGGAAAAACTGCACTGTATCTGGAGCTTGTGGCATCATAGATAACCTTACCATTACTGACTCAGTGCATATAACTGCAGGATCTCTGGTGACTAAATCTATTACAAAACCTGGAACTTATACTTCAGGTACCCCTCTAATAGAACATAATTTATGGAAACGAAATGCTGTTGCATTTAAAAGGCTTAAAGATTTAATAAAAAAATAATTTATGGAAAAAATTTTAGACATTGAAGAAATTCAGCAGTATTTACCTCATAGATATCCTTTCTTATTAGTCGATAGGGTGGTTAAGTTGGAACTTGGCAAGTACATTAGAGCTTATAAGAACGTAACCACAAATGAACCTTATTTTGAGGGCCATTTTCCTGGAAAACAGGTAGTCCCAGGAGTTTTAATCCTGGAAGCAATGGCGCAAGCTTCGGGGATACTAGGATTTAAAACCATGAATAAGAAGCCAGAAGAAGGTTCAATTTATTATTTCGTAGGAGCAGATTCACTACGATTTAAAAAGCCTGCTGTACCAGGAGATCAGATTATTTTAGAGTCAACGGTTGTAACCCATAAGAAAGGAATATGGAAGTTTGATTGTAAAGCAAGTGTTGAAGAAGAGATCATAGGCGAAGCTATTATTCTCTGTGCCGATAGACCAAAGTAAAATTATGCACCATCCATCTGCCATCATAGATCCGAAAGCCAAATTGGATAAAAATGTAGAGGTAGGCCCTTACTGTGTAATAGGATCAGGTGTAAAGATAGGCTCTGGAACAATTTTAGAGTCTCATGTCATTGTTAAGGGAAACACAAAGATCGGGAAAAAAAATCATATTTTTCAATTTTCAACTGTTGGTGACGGCAGTCCTGATAAAAAATATAAAGGTGAACCCACCAAACTCATAATAGGGGATGAAAATCAGATAAGAGAAGGTGTGACTATTCATAGAGGAACTATCCAAGAGAAAGGAATAACGAGAATAGGTAACAGAAACTTGCTTTTAGCATACTCACATGTCGCTCATGATTGTGAGATTGAAGATGATGTTGTGCTGACTAATCAAGCCGCATTAGCGGGAGCTGTTAAAGTTGGAACAGGAGCCATTCTTGCAGGTTACGCCATTGTGCATCAATTTTGCTCTGTAGGAGCCCACAGCTTTTGTGCCATGGGAAGTACAGTCAATAAAGATATTCCAGCTTTTGTAAGAGTTAGGGGAAACCCTGCTAAACCTTATGGGATTAACAGTGTCGGTTTAAAAAGATTAGGCTTTTCTAGTAGGGCTATCGAAGCTTTAAGATCATCTTATAGATCAATTTATAGAAAGAATCTGACCATAGAGGAAGCACTGAAAGAGTTAAGACCCCTTGCGCAGAAACACAAAGAAGTTAAGTTATTTAGTCAAACAATAAAAAAATCGTCTCGTGGAATCGTTCGTTGATGTCTTCCTACATCAATAGTAAGAAAACAAGAAAAATAAAAATAGCTCTAGTTGCAGGAGAAGATTCAGGGGACCAGCTAGGGGCCTCACTTATTAGAAATCTGAAAGAAATATTTCCTTTGGCTTCCTTTATTGGAGTTGGAGGGAGCAAAATGAATGATGAAGGTTTAAATTCTTTTTTTGACATGAGAAAGATATCAGTAATGGGACTTATTGAGCCTCTGTTGCACATCTCAGAATTATTATCGTTAAGAAAAGAATTAAAAAGCTATCTCTCAAAAGAAGCTCCAGATATCTTTATCGGCATCGACTCACCTGATTTCAATTTATCTATTTCTAGGCATCTAAAACTTCAAGGAATAACAACAGTTCAGTACGTTAGTCCTTCAATCTGGGCTTGGAGAAAAGGAAGAATCAGAACTATCGAAAAATCTGTAGACAAGGTCCTAACTTTATTTCCTTTTGAAAATATTGCTTATCAGAACTCCTCAGTAGAGGTTTCTTTTGTAGGTCACCCTTTAGCACATAAAATTTCTAAGGATCTTAACAAAGAAGAAATAAGGAAAACCAAGTTTCATTTAGATAAAGGAAAGATGGTGGCTTTATTGCCCGGAAGTCGAAAGTCTGAAGTATCAAAGATGGCAGAGGTCATGCTAAATACAGCTAAGTTAATTAAAGATGTTGATAAGGGTACTAGTTTTTTTATGCCCTTAGCTGACATAAGGCATAAAGAGTTAATTCCTGAAGTTGAGAATTATTCTTGGGTAAACTTTTCAGAAGGCGATTCTCAAGAAGTCCTTTCAGCTTCACATTTAGGTATAGTTACTTCAGGAACTGCTTCATTAGAAGCAGCTCTATTAAGGACTCCTGTTGTTGTGGTTTATAAAACAAGTTGGATAACCTACTTTCTGGTTAAGCCCCTTTTAAAAATAAAACAATTTTCTTTACCTAACCTTTTAGCAAAAAAATCTATTCTTCCAGAACTGCTTCAAAGTGAAGTAACTGAACAAAATATTTTTAAAGCTTACAAAAATTTGGAAGAGAAAAATAATCAAGGTGTATTAGCTGCGTTTGAAAAGATTCATTCAGACCTCAAAGCTGATGGCCCTGATACTGCAGCTAGGGTTGTTGCAGAAATGATTTGAAGTTAGTAGCAGGAGTTGATGAAGTTGGAAGAGGGCCTTTAGCAGGCCCAGTAGTAGCTGCTGCTGTAATCTTAAGAGAAGATAAATCATTTAATGAATTAGCAGATTCAAAGTCATTGTCAGCTAAAAAGAGAGAGGAATTAAATATTCTCATAAAAGACAAAGCTTTATCGTGGAAAATTGCTTTTGTTTCTTCAAAAAAGATAGACCAGATTAATATCCTACAAGCTTCACTTCTTGCCATGATGAAAGCTGTAGAAGGGCTAGAAAAAAAACCAGATAAAGTACTTATTGATGGCATACATAAACTAAATATTTCAGTTCCTTCTATCGCTGTAGTAAGGGGTGATACCAAGCACAAAAGTATTATGGCTGCATCAATCATAGCCAAAGTTGCAAGGGATGAATTTATGAAGAAATTAGATAAAAAATTTCCTCAATATGGTTTTATTGATAATAAAGGTTATCCCACAAAATTTCATATCAATGCACTAGAATTGTATGGACCTTGTGAGCAACATAGAGCATCATTTAGGCCTTTAAAAGACAAGTTTTATAAAATATGAGCCTTCAGAATTTTGTTCATTTACATCTCCACTCTGAGTACTCTTTGTCGGATGGAATTATAAGAATTGAAGAGTTGGTGGAGCGTTCTTGTGAATATAATTTTCCTGCTGTAGCTCTAACGGATTTAACAAATCTTTTTGGCCTAATTAAGTTTTATAGGATGGCAAGAGAAAAGGGCATCAAACCAATTGTAGGCTGTGAACTAAGGTTAGTTAAAGAGGAAGGGAATATCGGAGCACCTTTTGTTCTCTTAGTAAAAAATAAAAGAGGCTATACGAATTTAACCAAATTAGTTTCTAAGGCCTATATAGAGGGCCAAGATACAGGCGATCCTTTAGTAAAGATAGATTGGTTATCTGATTATTCAGAAGGATTAATCGCTTTATCTGGGGGGCAAAAGGGTCACATAGGACAAGCTCTCTTATTAAACAATAATAATTTAGCAAAGAAGAGAATTAATTATTTTAGAGATATTTATGGAGAAGATTTTTTCCTAGAGATACAAAGAGTAGGGAGAGAAGATGAAGAGCATTACAACATTTCTGCCATTGATTTAGCTCAAGAAATAGGGATCCCCATAGTAGCTACTAATGATGTTAGATTTCTTACCCCCATAGACCCTGATGATGAGAGTCCTTCAGATTTTGAAGCTCATGAAGCAAGAGTTTGTATTCAAAAGGGAGAAATCTTATCAGACTCTTCAAGAGCTAAAGAGTATGTAGAGAGCCAGTATCTGTCTTCTGCTGAAGAGATGAGGGCTAAATTTTCAGATATTCCTGAGGCCCTAGAAAATACCCTTCTAATCTCAAAAAAATGTAATTTGGAACTGGAGTTAGGTGAATTTTATCTTCCTGATTTTGAAGTCCCAGGAAAAACTACAACTAAGGACTACTTAAAAAAGAAAGCCGAAGAGGGATTAAAGAGAAGGCTTGAAGAGATCAACTCCTCCATAAATTCTTATGACATAGATAAAAATATTTATACAAAAAGATTAGATTATGAGTTAGATATGATATGTAAGCTTGGATTCGAAGGTTACTTTCTAATTGTTGCTGATTTTGTAAATTGGGCTCAAGAGAACGATATTCCTGTAGGGCCTGGCCGAGGATCAGGTGCGGGCTCTATTACTGCCTATGCTTTAGGTATAACTGCTATAGACCCTATCAAATATGATTTATTATTTGAGAGGTTCTTAAATCCTGACAGGGTAAGCAACCCCGACTTTGATATAGATTTTTGCATGGAAGGAAGGGACAAAGTTCTTGAATATGTTACACAGAAGTACGGTAAAGATTCAGTAGCACAAATTAGTACTAGAGGGACTATGGCTGCAAGAGCTGTATTGAGAGATGTGGTTCGGGTCTTAGGAAAGCCCTATGGTTTTGGGGATAGGTTAGCAAAAGCAATTCCAGATGTACTTGGTATTTCTTTAGAGGAAGCTTATAAAGACAAGCAATTTAAAGAGCTCATAGATTCTAGCGAAGAAAGCAAAGAAGTATTTGACATGTCTTTAAAATTAGAAGGCTTATCAAGAAGTGTTGGAACCCATGCAGCGGGAGTCGTTATTGCACCTACTGCTTTAACAGATTTTACCCCCCTCGTTGTTGATCAGGAAAAGGGAACCGTAGCTACCCAGTTTGATATGGGAGATGTTGAATCTGCTGGCTTAGTTAAGTTTGATTTCTTAGGACTTAAAACTTTAACTGTTATTAATAGAACTTTAAACAGAATTAACGAGAACAGAAGTGGTAAATCATTAGATATTAATGATTTACCTTTAAATGATGAAAAGACTTTCAAACTCCTTCAGAGAGGAGAAACAACTGGAGTTTTTCAACTTGAATCCCGAGGAATGAAAGAATACTTAAAGAAATTAAAACCTAATAATTTTGAAGACATAGTTAGTATGAACGCACTCTATAGACCGGGTGCCCTTGGGACGAATATGCCGGGAGCACCCGGGATGAATATGGTGGATTTGTATATAGAAAGAAAGCATAAAAGAGAGGAGATTCCCGCAGGTCATGAATCGGTAAAGAAAGTCTTGAGCACTACGTATGGAGTAATTGTTTATCAAGAACAGGTTATGCAAATTGCTCAAGAACTTTCTGGGTTTACTTTAGGTCAGGCAGATATTCTTAGAAGAGCTATGGGAAAGAAGAAGAAAGATGAAATGGAGAAAATGAAGAAAGATTTCATTGATGGAGCGGTGAACAAGAAAGTAAACAAAAGGTACGTTGAAAATTTATTTGAACAAATAGAACAATTCGCAGGATATGGATTTAATAGATGTCACTCTGTTCCTTATGCCTTAATTGCTTATCAAACGGCTTGGCTGAAAGCTAACCATCCTTCAGAATTTATGGCATCTCTTCTTTCTTCAGAGTTGGATTCAACGGACAGAATACAAATGTTTGTTGATGATTGCAGATCTATAGGCTTAGAGGTTCTAAAACCTGATATTAATGCAAGTTTTTATGAATTTAATGACCTAGATGAGAAAACTGTCCTTTATGGTCTAGGTGCTATTAAAGGCATTGGGGAGTCTTTGGTGAATACAATTATAGAAGCTAGAAAGAAAGGCCCCTTTAATGATTTTTATGATTTTTGTAGAAGAATAGGCAGTAATAGATTGAATAAGAGAATATTAGTTAGATTGATAGGCTCTGGAGCTATGGATTCACTGGGGAAAAGGGAAACCCTGTTTAATTTGATTGAAGCTTCATTAAAGAGAGCAGAACAGTCAGTAGAAAGATCAGAGAGTCAAATATCAGACTTATTCAGTGAAGACCTTCATCAAGAAAAAGATATGGATTTACAAAGTAAAAACCCAGAAGAGTTTGACATCCTTTCTAATGAATGGAGTTCATTAGGCTTCTATTTAGAATCTCATCCCATAGAAGGAAAAAGAGAGGAAGTTAGAAAAATGTGTGGGTTATTTATATCTGAACTAGAAGAAGCGCCGCACACTCAAAGGGTGGCAGGAATGCTAATGCACTTAAATGTACGTCAAGGAAGGCATGGAAGATATGCCTTCGTCACTATAGATGATTCTTCAGGTCGATTAGAGGTTTCAGTTTGGTCAGAAGCATTTGATACTTATAGAAGTGTTCTTAGAAAGGGACAGATTATAGTAGTTGAAGGTGTTGTTGAGAAAGACAGTTATTCTAACGATAAGAACAATCCTTCTTTCAAGATGATAGCAGAGAGAATCCTTTCTTTTGATCAAGCAAGAAAAGAATTCATAAAATTTGTGACGATTTCAGTTGGTAGTGACTTTAAAGAACTTGATTCTTTAACTTCTCAATTAAAAGAGCTATCCACTAATGGTTCAGGTAGCCCCATAGTTATTTCTTACTCAGGCAATAATGCTAAAGCTGATATTCAATTACCCAAAGAACTTACAATAGAAGTAAGTGATCTTTCATATAGGACTTTGGAAAGTATATGTGGAAAGGGTAATGTTGATTTGGTGTATTATGCTCGACCTTATATTCATTAACAGATTGACATGCCAAGCGACTATTTAGATTTTGAAGAGCCTATAGCTGCTCTAGAGAATAAGATTCAAGATTTACAATCTTCAGAAGAGAATCTGGGGAATGATTTAGCCAAGGAAATATCTAAACTAAATGATTCTATTATTAAGTTAACTGAACAAATCTACAAGAATCTCAATATTTGGCAATGTGTTCAGGTAGCCAGACACCCTCAAAGACCCCATTTTATTGATTTAGTGGATAAGATCTGTTCAGAATTTGATGAACTTCATGGAGATCGTCATTACGGAGACGACAGAGCTTTAGTAGGAGGACTGGCTACAATAGGCAATCACAGATTAGTTCTAATAGGACAGGAAAAAGGAAGAACAACTGATGATAAGATCAATAGAAACTTTGGCATGGCGCAACCCGAAGGTTATAGGAAAGCCGGAAGGTTAATGAAGTTGGCTGAACAATTTAGTTTACCTGTGGTAACTCTTGTTGATACCCCTGGAGCTTATCCAGGAATAGATAGTGAAGAAAGAGGCCAAAGTGAAGCTATAGCTAACAATTTATTGCTTATGTCTTCTCTTAAGACTCCTATTTTAGTAAATATTATAGGTGAGGGGGGATCAGGTGGAGCTTTAGCCATTGCCGTGGGCGATCACATCTCGATGATGAAGTATGCTACATATTCTGTTGCCTCCCCTGAAGCTTGCGCATCTATAGTTTGGCGAGACTCAGATAAGGCATCAGATGCTGCAGAAGCCATGTTGATGAATGCTGAAAATATTTTGAGGTTAAAGCTAATTGATGAAATTGTAGATGAGCCTCTTGGAGGAGCACATAGGAATCCAGACCAAGCTGCTCTCCTCCTCAAAAAATCCATAATTGAAAATCTAGATAATTTAAAGTCAATACCAATTTCTTCCCTGATTGAAACGAGATATACAAAGTTAATGTCTTATGGGAATAAATAGATTATGTTTGACCCAGATCATTTAAAAGATATTAATTTTGAGAAATACAATCGAATAGCAATTGCTTTTTCTGGCGGGTTAGATTCTTCAGTATTACTTCAAGGTTTGGCTTCTATTCCAGAGTATAAAAAAAAGCTTTGTGCAATACATGTAAATCATGGAATAAGTCCTAATAGTGAGTCCTGGCTTAATCATTGCGAACAAGCCTGTGCTTCAATGGGAGTAAATTTTGTTCCATTAAAAATCAACTTAGAAGACAACTTAAAGGTAAGTGAGAACCTCTTGAGAGAAGCTCGTTACGAGACTATTTTATCTTGGCTTGAGGAAACAGATGTTTTGTGCACTGCCCATCATCAAGATGATCACATCGAGACAGTTTTATTTCGAATATTGAGAGGGACAGGTATTAAAGGATTATCAGGAATAGAAAAGTTCTCTCAAATTGATGGCATTGATCTAATAAGGCCTTTAATAAGTTATTCTAAAAAAGACCTTTTAGATTACGCAAATAAATTCAAGGTTAACTGGATAGAAGACGAGTCTAATGAAGATTTATCGATTTCAAGAAATTTCATCAGAAGAAAAGTTATTCCAAACTTGAAGAACGACAATTGGCCAGAATATAAAAAATCTATTTCTTACTTATCAAGCAAAGCAAAAGAAGCTAATGAAATTTTAGATGAAATAGCTTATTTTGATTTAAAGTTATGTGCCTCTGAATCTCTTGATAAGCTTTCAATACTTAAAATAAAAGAGTTAAGTAATGCGAGAGCAATGAACGTTCTATTTACTTGGTTAAGCTTAAATACTCATCTTGGAGTTTCTAATAAATTAACGGATCAAGTTTATAAAAGCATTATTCTTGCTAGTGAGAGCTCTAATCCTGTTGTTACTTTTGGAAAGAGAGGCGAAAAGGGATCATTTCAAATTAGAAGATTCAATAATTTTCTTCATCACTTGCCTTTAACCGAAACAGAATCATTGAGTGATAAAAAAGTTTGGAAATGGAATTTTAATAAGCCTTTGGAACTGCCAACTGGAACCCTTTCTATGCAAGTCACTTTAGGTAAAGGTATTTCTACCCTGTTAACTAAGTCTGGTATTTCTATTAAAGGAAGGGCTGGAGGAGAAAGATGTAAACCTGAGGGTAGGTCTAAATCACAAAAATTGAAGAAACTTTTTCAAGAATATGGAGTACCTCCTTGGGCCAGAGATAGGATACCACTGGTATATGTAGGAGATCAGTTAGCCGCAGTTTCTGATTTGTGGGTATGTGAAGAGTTTGTGGCTAAAAAAGATGAAAGAGGAATTGTATTGAGCTGGACAGACAGTCTTGATAATCAATAAGTCTAACTCAGGTTGTAGATTTAACTTCAGTTTCTGCATTTTGACTTTCTAACTGAGCTCTTAATTCTTTATGTTTTTCTTTTGTTAAAGGATAAAACCATGTTAAGAAAAGTGCTGGAACAAAAAAAGCAGCGCATCCAAGACAATAATAAACTCTTAATGCAAGCATTGCTGAGTCAGTATTTTCAGTACCGGGAACAAAGCCTGAAAAGGCTACTAATATGGCTGCTGCCCAAACAGCAATCATTGCTGAAACCTTTGCTATCATTCCATTTAAGGCAAAGAAAGTACCTGCTCGTCTGCCTCCCGTCTTAAGAGAATCTAGATCTACTACATCAGCAAGCATAGAGGCAGGAAGAAATTGTAGTCCACCAAAACAGAATCCTTTGATAAGGAATAAAGCATGGAATTGATTAAAATCTCCTCTTTCTAGAAAGAAACATAAAAAACTAACTGTAGCTGTTCCTACGAGAGTAATACAAAAAGCTTTGTGCTTACCTAAAGTTTTCCCCAGCCAGAGCCAAAAAGGTATACCTATTAATCCAGCTATAAAGTATCTGGCATAAGACGCTCCTACAGTTTCAATTCCAATAACGTCTCTAACAAACCATAGAGATAAAGTATTTCTAAATGACTCTCCTGCTATAACTAGGAATATGATTAATAAAATCCTTATAAGAAGCGGGTTCTCTGCAGCATATTTAAGACCTTCAACTAAAGGAATCTTTTTTTCTACTTTAGGCATTGGATCCGGAACTTTCCAAAGTGCCAACCCAGCGAATATTGGTAACAAAATTACAATACCTAATCCCATACTGGCCAGGATGTCAGTCATTTTTCCGGATGTTGAAAAATCTTGAAAAATAAATATAGCCGCTATCATTCTTTTGATAGAGTCAGAAAAACTAATTCCTTGTCCTGAAACTTCTATCGCAAGAGGTATTAGGGCTGAAATCAATAAACCAATTAGGGTCCATCCCTCTCTTCCACCAACAACTCTAGATCTCTGGTGGTAGTCAGGTGATATTTCAGCTCCCCAAGCACCATAAGGAATACCAATTATTGTTGAACCTAGATACATGAGCATCATCCAAATAATAAAGTAGGCGATTGAAACTTCAGTTCCAGGTATAAATAACTTATATATGGCTAGCATCATCAAAGGAACACCTAGAATAATCCAGGGCTTCCTTCTTCCGATTGGTGTTCTTGTAGAATCACCTAATTGACCAAGAATTGGATCGGTAATGACGTCAGTGAATCTCGCAATTAAAAGTATATTAGCAATTATATAAAGTGGAATGCCGACGACTTCAGAATAGAAAGGAATTAACCAGATAGCTATAGGATAGCCAATCATAGCGAGTGGAGTAGCTAATCCTCCATAAGCTAAAATATTTCCTCTTGTAACTGATGATGAAGAAGTCATCCTTTCCCCCTTAGAAGGGTAATTAGACTATATTGAAAAAAGAGTTTTAGCTAGAAGATATTTTATTTAATCCGCTAATAACTGAAAGTAAGCTTGCAATCACTGTATTTGCATGCATTCCTACTCCCCATGAAGATTTCCCCTCACTTTGTATTTCTATATAAGCTACAGCTTTCGCATCAGAACCGGTGCTTACAGCATGCTGGTGATAATCTGAAACCTTGACTGATAAATCCAGATCTTTTTTTAAAGCATTAATAAATGCATCTATTGGGCCGTTGCCAACTCCATCTATAGAATACTCTTCCTTGTCTTTAAGCAGTTTTACTTTAATAAGGTCCTCTTGTAATTTATTTTTCGAAGAAGATTCAATTTTATGTTCAATAAAATTAAAACCCTCACCATCGTTAAGGTATGTGTTTTGAAAAGTTTCCCAAATTTCAGAAGCGGTTATCTCTTTACCAGTTTCATCAGTTATCTTTTGAATGATTTGGCTGAACTCAATCTGTAGTCTTCTTGGCATGCTCAATCCATGGTCTCTCTCTATCAAGTACGCCACTCCACCTTTACCCGATTGACTATTAACTCTAACTACTTCTTCGTAGGTTCTTCCGACGTCAGAGGGATCTATTGGTAAATAAGGAACTTCCCACAAAGGATTGTTTGTATCTCTCATAGAATCAAATCCTTTTTTTATAGCGTCTTGATGGGATCCTGAAAATGCAGTAAAAACCAGATCTCCAGCATAAGGATGTCTCGGATGGACTGGAAGTTGGTTACAGTACTCCACTTCTCTCATGATTGGGTTGATGTCAGAAAAATCTAAATGAGGATCTATACCTTGGGTTAGCATATTTAAGGCTAAAGAAACTAAATCTACATTTCCTGTTCTCTCACCATTACCAAATAGTGTGCCTTCAATCCTATCGGCACCTGCTAGCACTCCCAACTCAGTAGCTGCGACAGCCGAACCTCTGTCATTATGGGGGTGAAGGCTGACTAACACATTTTCTCTACCTTCAAGATTCCTACACATCCATTCAATTTGATCTGCGTAAATATTTGGTGTGGCTAGTTCAACGGTTGCTGGTAGGTTAATGATTGATTTTTGATCAGGCGTAGGTTGCCAAATGTTATTAACAGCATTACAAACTTCTGCTGCGTATGGAAGCTCTGTTCCTGTAAAGCTTTCAGGACTGTATTCAAACCGCCAATTTGTTTCAGGCTGTTTAATAGAATTCTCTAAAACCCACCTGGCACCATCTTCTGCAATCTTTTTTATGCCTGTCTTATCACTTTTAAAAACAACGCGCCTTTGAACAGTAGAAGTTGAGTTATATACATGAAGGATGGCATTCTTAGCTCCTTTTAAAGACTCAAAGGTTCTTTCTATTAACTCTTTTCTTGATTGGGTAAGAACCTGGATGAATACATCATCTGGAACAAGACCTTCTTCAATTATTTTTCTTACAAAATCAAAATCAGTTTGAGAGGCTGCAGGAAAACCTACTTCAATTTCTTTAAACCCTATCTCTAGAAGAAGCTTAAACATTCTTAGCTTCTTTTCTTCACCCATGGGCTCTATCAGAGCTTGGTTTCCATCTCTTAAATCCACACTGCACCAAATAGGAGCTTTGGAAATTGTCTTTTCTGGCCAAGCCCTTCCTTCCAACTCTATTTGTGTAAAAGGTTGATACTTTGAAATAGCCTTGTTAATTACTTTCTTCATTTTTATATAAGTTTACCTAAAATCCATCCTTTAAGGATGGTATCTTTAGTTTAATTCGAGATATTATTAGAACTACAGATAGATAGATGGACCCGGCAAGCTCTGTTAGACAGAGACCGGGCAAGTAAGTCGAAGGTTTAAAATGTTCAATACATCTAAAAACATGGTAGCGCAGTATATATAGGCAATTAGAAGGGTCAAGTTAACTAAACTAAAAACGTTTTACATGTCTGAAATAGGTTTGAATAAATTAAAAAGATTAGGATACCAATTTTGGTCATCTAAAAGTCCACAGGAGAATTTATCTGAGGAGGGCATAGTTTTTTATGTTTTAGACAATAAAACTCTGATCACAGGTAAGTTGAAAGAATTTAATGAGTACCCAAGAATCATTTCTTCAATAGGTAGAATATTAGGTCTGACTGATAACGAAATAAGAAAGATAGATAAATCAGAGTTATCTGTGAATGAATTTAATTTAGTAATAGATTTTGCTCAAGAATTATCTTTTAAAACAAAAAAAATTATTAAATTTGATTCATTAAAATTATTAATAAAGGACAAAGGACTTAAAGAAAGTTTTTACAATGAATTACGAGGATTGAATTAATGGTGAGCCAAAGCATCAATACTAAATACAGGTACATGCAAGAAGCTGACATAGAAATTAGCAGAGATATAGAAATTAATTCAAACCCAGTTCCTTGGACAGAAAAGAACTTCTTAGATTGCTTACGAAAAGAATATTACTGTTTGATTCAAGAGTTTGATAATGAAGTTTCTGGTTTTGCTATACAAACTATATCTTTAGATGAATCACATCTTCTGAACATCGGAATTAGAGAAGAATTTAGAAATAAAGGGTTAGGTCAAGATCTATTAGATCAGATTGTCCACGCATCAAAATCAATGGGGAGTAAAAAGATTTTTTTAGAAGTTAGAGTTTCCAACGAGCCAGCTATAGAGCTCTACAGTAAATCTGGATTCAAGAGAGTCTCCATTAGAAAGAGCTACTATCGGTTACCCGATGGAAGGGAAGATGCTTTAGTAATGGCAAAAAAGCTTAAAAAACCTTGGAAATTATTTTAATTTTGAGCCTCTAGTAAATCAGAGATATCTGAAGATAATTGTTCCGGCGATGTTCGCGAAGAAAACCGCTTTATTGGTTCTCCGCTCTTATTAATTAAGAACTTAGTAAAATTCCATTTTATTTTCTCTGAACCCAATAACCCAGGTTTACTGGAAGTGAGAAATTTAAATAAAGGATGAGCCGCAGGTCCATTAACTTTTATTTTTGAAAATAATGGAAAAGTAACATCATATTTTGTGCTACAAAATAGTGAAATTTCTTCGTCTGAACCCGGTTCCTGACTCCCAAATTGATTGCAAGGAAAACCAAGTATTTCTAACCCCTTTCCTGAATATTCTTTATACAGATCTTGTAGACCTTGGTATTGAGGGGTGAATCCACATTTACTAGCTGTATTTACTATTAAAAGAGCCTTTCCAGAATAGTCAGAAAGACTGATTTCCTCTCCATTTACATTTGTGCAAGAAAAATTATAAATATTTTTTATTTCATCCATAGCTTTCTAAATTTAACCGTGCCCATTATAGTTTTAAATCTGAAAATATATCGATAAAGGTTCTGGAGGAAAATATGGAATATAGAAAGTTAGGAAATACTGACCTAGAGGTAAGTCTTATTTGTTTAGGGACCATGACCTGGGGGCAGCAAAATACTGAAGCTGAAGGACATGAGCAAATGGATTACGCACTTGAAAGAGGGATTAACTTCTTTGACACAGCAGAAATGTATGCTATTCCTCCAATGGCCGAAACTCAGGGAAGTACTGAGAAAATAATAGGAAGTTGGTTTAAAAAGAGTTCTAACAGAGACAAAGTTATTTTAGCTTCCAAGGTAGCTGGAAGAGGCAGAATGGATTGGTTGAGAGGGTCTGAAACCAAGCTTGATAGGGAGAATATAGAAAAGGCAGTAGAAGAAAGTTTGAAGAGACTTCAGACAGACTACATAGATCTATATCAACTGCATTGGCCTGATCGTCCAATTAATCTCTTTGGAGGAGGTTTGGGATACAGACATATTGAGAATGAAACAGTGGCTATTTCTGAGACTTTAGGAGTACTAAATGACTTAGTAAAAGAAGGAAAGATACGATACGTTGGTTTATCCAACGAGACCTCTTGGGGATTATCAGAATTCTTAAAATCTTCAGAATTAAGTGATTTACCAAGGGTTGTTTCAATACAAAATGCCTACAACCTCCTTAACAGAACCTATGAACAGGGCTTATCCGAATTCTTTTATAGGTCTTCTGTTGGACTCCTTGCCTATTCCCCGCTAGCGCAGGGTTATTTAACTGGAAAATATTTAGATGGTGCAAGGCCAGAAGGAGCAAGGACTACTCTATTTGAAAGAGGGAAAAGATATGAGACTAAGCATGCTGAAAAAGCTATTAGAGCATATGTAAATTACGCGAAAGAAAGAGAAATAGATCCTTCTATATTTGCAAATGCTTTTGTTAATTCAAGAGAATTTGTAACTTCTAACATCATAGGTGCAACTAACATGGACCAACTTAAATTAGCGATTGATAGTTATGAAGTAAAACTGACAGAGGAAGATTTTAAGACAATAGAAAAAATTCATTATCAGTGTCCAAATCCTTGCCCTTAGTCGATATAACTATGCCAAGTGAATAAAGATAAAGCCCTAAATATCCTTTTAGTCCTAGGAGTTTTTGCGGGTATCTCATTGGCTATTTTTTCTTCCATCCAGGATACAAATTTCGGGGCTGATAATAATTGGGTAGCTAGGGTAGGGGATATTGAAATTAGTAGAGAAAAATATCTCTTACAACTAGAAGGTTTAAATCTAGACAAAAGAGTGCCTCTGAAAGAAGAAGACAGAGTCTTTGTCTTAGAAAGAATGATTGAAGAAGAGTTGCTTATTCAAAGAGCTAAAGATTTAGGCATGTTCTCAACAAATACAATGATAAGAGGGGCCATTGTTCAGCAAATGATTAATATGATTATTTCTGAAAACTCTTTGGATATAGTATCCACTTCTCAATTGAAAGAATTCTATGAAGAAAATAAAGGCTTCTTCACGAGTGCAGATAGATTGAGGTTAAAACAGATCTATTTCTCTGATGAAAAAGGAGGAGCACTAGAAAGGGCTCATAATGCTTATCTTCATCTTGTTCAAAGTAATAATCTGGATGAAATAGATAGTAAAAGCGATGAGACTGCCTTAGAGGTGCCCAATACATTAATGACCCTCTCAAAGGTTAGAGAATACATAGGGCCTTCTCTAATGCAGATAGCAAAAATGCTCAAACCAGGGGAATTCACTTCTCCAAAAAAGGTAATTGGAGGCTACAAGATAATTGTTCTATTAGAAAGAAGAGATGCATCCCCACCTGATTTTAAAGAAATAAGAGATAGGGTTAAATCTGAATATCAAAAAAGGAAAGACGATGAAGCTTTAAGAGATTATTTAAATCAACTGAAGAAGTGGTATGAGATTGATCGTCAGCCAAAGATCTAGTTTTAGAATCATTTCAGGTCTATTAGTAATTCTTCTTTTTACTTTTTCTCTAGATGTATTTTCTCATCAAAGAAGCGAGTCCTACTCTAAATGGAGTGTTGAAGAAGATGAAAATCATACTTTAGTGAATGTTGCATTTACCATTAGGCTATCAAATTTAAATAAATTAGAAGGCCCCTTAGTAGGAGAGTGGGAAGATAGGATTTCTGCTTATATTATTTCTTCTTTTACAACTGATTCTGATTGTCTTCAAGAGAGCAAGCACAGAGTAATGACCTCTAGAGCTGATGATATTTTTAGAGTCTCATGGACTCTTTCCTGTAATCAAATGCTAGAGGAGATAAAGACTAATGTATTTTTTGATCGTGATCCTACTCATTCCCATATTGCTAGATATATCTACGATTTAAATTTATCTACTGAAAAGCTATTTACAACTCAAACAAAAGCTTGGAATCTTAAAGATATTTACTCCTCTAAAGAAAGTTCTGTAAATTCTTCTTTTAAAGAATATGTTCTCCTAGGTATTAAGCATATTTCTACGGGATACGATCATCTAGCCTTCCTTTTTGGCTTACTTCTTTTGAATCAAAGGCTTAAAAGGCTTGTTTTAGCAATTACTGGCTTCACTCTGGGCCATAGCCTTACTCTGAGCTTGGCAGTGCTTGATTTAGTGAGACCTGTAAATAGTTTTATAGAAGCTCTTATAGGATTTTCAATTGCTCTTCTTGGGCTAGAATTCTTGATTCGACATAGTAAAAGTAACTCTACTTATGTTAAAAATATCTCTTATTTCCTTTTTTTGTTTCTTCTTCTTTATTTCATTTTTTCTGGAGGAAGTAATTCTTTAGGTCTCGTGGGTTTATTTGTTTTTAGTTTTTGTTACTTAACGTTAGTTTCTAAAAATCTTTCTAGTTTATTCTCTTTGTTCATAGCTTCTATCTTTGGCTTGATCCACGGATTTGGTTTTGGTGGTTTCCTTTTTGATGTAGGTTTTTCTGAAGATAATATCCTCAAGACGCTTTTCGGTTTCAATCTTGGGGTAGAAATAGGACAGCTTATGGCTATGAGTTTATTTATATTGATTATTTTTGGAATTAGTAAGTTAGATATTAAGAATAAAGAATACATTAATCCTCTATTGGCAACTTTTTTGGTTACCTTAGGTACTTATTGGTTTGTATATAGAGTAATTTAAAATCAGATAATTTTAATGTTTTCGGCTTGAGGTCCCTTTTCAGCCTCTTCAACAGTAAATTTAACTCGTGTATTTTCTCTTAATTTTCTTCTGTCTTCAGGTTTAACTGACCTGAGGTGAACAAATAAATCTCCTCCGTTATCTCTTATTAAAAATCCATAACCTTTACTAGGGTCGAACCATTTGATTGTTCCTGTTTCACCTTTAAACGCCTTTTTTAATCTTCTTCCATAGACAAACCCTAAAATTGATAAAAAAGCTAAACTCCAAAGCAGAGCAAAAGAAATAAACCAGATATTCTGTGCTACATCCGGCACTAAGCTTGCAAATACGAAAGCGTATATGGCAGCAAAAATTGCACTTGTTACAAGTGATCTAAAAAGCATCTCATCACCTACAATTATTATAGTTGATAAAGATAAATTGTTCTTAGGTCAGAGAAGTTTTTGTATTTCTTGTAATTGGATATCAAGTAGCAGCAGTTCTACAGAAATTTCTTTAAATCTCTTTTTTTGGTCTTTTACTACCTCAAGGGGTGCATTCTTAATAAACTTTTCATTATTTAGTTGTTTTGACAGAGAATCACTTTCTTTTGTTAACTTGGAGATATTTTTTTCAATTCTTTCATTTTCTTCTACAGCTTTAATTAATCCTTCTAATGGAATCAAGACTTTAAGGTTTTTATGAAAATTAATTGCCGAGGCAGGCGGTTCTTCATCGCTGTCAATCCATCGGACAGAACTAAGGCCTGCTAACTCTATAATAAGGTGTTCAAAATCTTTTGATCTTTGCTTATCGGTCCTATTACCTTGCTGAAGTAGGGCAGAGATTTTTAAAGAAGGTTTAATTTTCATTTCTCCTCTTATATTCCTTATGCTCGTAACAATCTCTTTTACCCACTCAATATCGTTCATCGTTTTTGAAGCCTTCTTCGTCTTACCAGTTGGATATTTACTTATCATGATACTTGGGCTTTTATTCACATGTTCTGGTTTGAATTGCTGCCATATCTCTTCAGTAATAAAAGGCATTATTGGATGAGCTAACCTTAAGGATTCTTCTAGGGTTGAAATAAGAGATTTAAGAATAGCTTTCTTTTCTGATTTTTGATAATCAGGGCTAGAAAAACGAATTTTGCATATTTCTATATACCAATCGCAAAACTCATTCCAAATAAAATCGTAAATAGTCTGGGTTGCTAGATCAAATCTAAATTCTTCAAAGTAAGAATTAACTTTTTGTGAAGCTTCATTGAGTCTTTCTTTAATCCATAAATCTGGAGTATCCTTTGATTCTTTAGTTCCCGATCCATTAATTTCAGCAAGTTGCAGATTTATAAACCTCGCTGCATTCCAAAGCTTGTTACAAAAGTTTCTATATCCTTCTACACGTTTTAAATCAAAATTCACATCCCTTGAGCCCGACGCCAGAGAACAATAAGTTAGTCTCAGTGCATCAGTACCAAATGGTTGAATGCCTTTGGGGAATTCTTTGGTTGTCTGCTTTTCTATTTTTTCTTTCATCTTGGGCTGCATAAGACCTTCTGTTCTTTTTTTAATAAGGGTTTTTAGCTTTATTCCGTCAATGATATCTAATGGATCTAAAATATTTCCTTTCGATTTAGACATTTTTTGGCCTTCAGAGTCTTTAACTAAACCGTGTATAAATATTTTTTTAAAGGGCACCTCAGAAATGAAATGCGTTGTCATCATTATCATTCTTGCTACCCAAAAAAAGATAATATCGAACCCTGTAACTAGCACATCAGTAGGATGGTATTTTTTCAAAAGATTATCTTTAGAAGGCCATCCAAGAGTAGAAAAAGTCCACAGTGCAGAGGAAAACCAAGTATCTAGAACATCTTCTTCTTGATTGATCTTTTTTTGTGAAGCAAGCTCATATTTTTGTCTTACTTTGTCTTCATCTTCTGCAACAAAAATATTCCCTTCTTCATCGAACCAAGCTGGAATTCTATGGCCCCACCAAATTTGCCTGCTTATGCACCAATCCTGAATATCATTCATCCAGGCAAAGAAGGTATTTTCCCAGTTTTTAGGAACGAATTCTGTTTGACCCTTTTTTACTGCTTTTATCGCAACATTAGACATTTTTTTCACATCTAAGAACCATTGGTAAGTTAATAACGGTTCGAGAATAGAATTGCTTCTATCACCTCTTGGAATCTTAATTTTATGAGGCTCAATTTTCTCTAAAAGGTCTAGTTTTTCCATCTCCTTAATAACTTTTTTTCTGGCGTCAGATATTTCTAACCCTTTAAAGGGGTTAGGAACTTCATTACTAAGAGTGCCATCTAAATTAAGAATATTAACTGAGGGCAGTTTATGTCTTTTTCCAACCTCAAAATCATTAAAGTCGTGAGCAGGAGTGATTTTTACACATCCAGTTCCAAATTCTGGGTCAACATAATTATCACCTATTATGGGTATTTCCCTTCTAGAGAGAGGAAGGAGCACTCTTCTCCCTATGAGCTCTTTAAATCTTTCATCTTTTGGGTTTACCGCAACCGCAGTGTCCCCCAGCATAGTTTCAGGTCTGGTTGTAGCAATAGTCACATGACCTTCATCAACTAAAGGGTATTTGAAGAACCATAGATTGCCTCCAACTTCTTCGTTAGATACTTCTAAGTCTGAAAGTGCTGTTTGGAGAGCAATGTCCCAGTTAACAAGTCTTTCACCTCTATATATCAAGCCTTGATCGTAAAGTTGTATAAAAACTTCTTGAACAGCTTTGCTCATTTCAGGGCTCATGGTGAAAGCCTCTCTGGACCAATCAACCGATGCACCCAATCTTCTCATTTGATTGGTTATATTATTTCCTGATTTCTTTTTCCATTCCCATACTTTTTTTACGAACTTTTCTCTGCCCAGAAGTTCTCTACTAAGACCTTCTTTTTCAAGCTCTCTTTCAACTACCATTTGCGTTACTATGCCTGCGTGATCTGTTCCCACCTGCCACAAAGCATCGTAACCTGACATTCTCTTGTACCTTATTAGGGCATCCATTAATGTGTTTTGAAATCCATGGCCCATATGAAGAGAGCCTGTGACATTGGGAGGAGGAATCATGATGCAGAAGGAAGGTTTCTTACTTTCTGGGTCAGCATTAAAGTAGTTTTTAGATTCCCATTGCTCATACCACTTTTGTTCTATATTTCTAGGATTAAAAACTTTTTTCATTTTTTTAGTTATCAATAAAACTTGGACTAAGACCCATGGATTTACACTCTTGCCAAGTAGTAGCTACCCTTTCTCTCAATTTAGAGTTATCTGCAATTACTAGTTGATAATAGTAAAGGTATTCTGAGATTTGGTTTGGTAAGTCCGGATTCAAATTTAATAACATTTTCTTGTCATTCTCTCCAAAAGCACTTCCTGGATAGCCTATTTCAACAAACACATTTTCTGGATTCTTGTGAGTTAAATTGTGAGGTAACAGCACATCCTCAGGATAGGTCCACAACAATTCATTAAGTTCTTCAGCTTCATTTGCAGATTCACAACGTATATCAACTTTATCTACATCGGGATAATTAGCATCTTTCAAAAAAATTTTTGAAACTATTTCGCAAGTATATTTTATAGCTTCTTTTTGACTGGAACCTGCAGACAGGAATTTTGTTTGGAGCATGTTCTATTAATTAAGACTGGTCTAGCAAGTAGTGGCTTAAAAGTGGCACCGGTCTTCCAGAAGCCCCTTTAGCTGCTCCACCTAAATGTGCAGTTCCTGCCACATCTAAATGAGCCCAACTATAATCTTTAGTAAATCTCGATAGAAAACATGCTGCTGTAATGGTTCCTGCTCTTCCCCCAATATTAGCAATATCTGCAAAATTACTATTTAAATCCTTTTGATAAACATCCCATATTGGTAATTGCCAAGCCCTGTCATTAGAAATTGTTCCAGCTGTGAGAAGTTTTTGAGCTAACCTATCATCATTGCTCAAGAGCCCTGAAGTTGAATGCCCTAAGGCAACAATACAAGCTCCTGTTAGGGTTGCTATATCAACTACTGACTTAGGATTAAACTTTTTAATATAAGTTAGTGCATCGGCTAATACTAACCTCCCTTCAGCATCTGTATTTAAAATTTCTACAGTTAACCCTGACATAGTTTTGACCACATCTCCTGGCTTTGTAGCTTTACTTCCTGGCATATTTTCAGCACTTGCAACCACTCCAACTATATTTATGGGTACTTTCAGTTCGGCCATTACCTGCATGGTGCCTATGACACTAGCTGCCCCACACATATCAAATTTCATTTCATCCATGGTGGCGCCTGGTTTAAGGCTTATTCCTCCGGTATCAAAGGTAATTCCTTTCCCTACTATTACATGTGGGTGCTCTCCCTTTTTTCCACCTTGATAATTAAGGGTTATCAATTTAGATTCCTGAGCACTTCCAGCACCAACAGATAAGAGACAATCCATTCCCAGTTTTTTCATTTCTTTCTCGCCCAAAACAGAACATTTCAAGGAAGAATACTTATTAGCAGCCGATCTAGATTCTTTTGCTAAATAAGAGGGAGTGCACACGTTACCGGGAAGGTTAGCCAGATCTTTTGCTGCATTTGATCCTCTTCCTATAGCTAGACCCACTTTAATACTCCGATTCAATTTTGCAGTAGAGAGAGAAGAATTGAAACTAAGAGAGACTCTTTTTAAGAGAACCTTTTTTTGATTTTTTTTATTTAGTTTTGCATCGTAGGTGTAACTGTTATTTTCACATAAAAAAGCCAACTGCTGGATTACCCAGTCATCTCCTTCTCCAGAGATATTTAATTTAGGTATTGAGATGAATGTAGTTGAAGCTTTACTCGAGATAGCAGCACTTACTAGCTTGCTTAATACCTTAATGCCATCTTGTCTTGATAATTTTTTTCCTTTTTTACCGCAACCAATTAGATAAGTTCTTTGTGCCTTAACTCCAGAAAGGGCAGGCAAGTAAGTCCCTTGGCCTAGCTTTCCTTTTAATTCCCCAAGTTTCCTCAACTTTCTTAATTGACTATTGCTTACTTCATCTATTATTTTGAGTTCTTCTGTAAAAGGCCCTTCGTACACCCCAACTATTAAGCTGCCCGAGCTAATGTTAGGCAGTTCTTTGGCATTTTTTTTGGTTAAGTTTATGGATAAGCGCTTTTTCATCCTGTTCTCCTTAAGTTCATTTATACTCAGACTTTATCTTAATAATTTGGTAACTAAATTACTTTAATTGAAACAATATTACCCTTTTCTTGTCGAATTTATATTTCAATAGCAAAATAAATTACCAAAGTAATTAAAAAGTATGATTTTACAACGCTACCTCTTGAAAGATATTTTCTCACATACAGGTGCAGTAGGTTTAGTTTTTCTGCTGGTAATTTTAGCTTCTAGATCAATCCAATATCTAGAGCAAGTATCTAGAGGAGAATTAAGTTCGGAACTTGTTTTCTGGGTAATATTATTTAGATTACCAGAATTTTTAGAATTAATTATCCCTTTTAGTTTCTTTCTTGGCTTGGTCTTGGTTATAGGTAGATTGTGTTCTGACAATGAAATGATCATCCTTGAACAAAACGGTTACACAAACTTAAAGATACTTAAATTATTTTTTTTGGCTTCTTTATTTTTTGCACTGTTAACCAGCTTACTTTCTTTTTGGATTGCACCTTCGTTTAAATCAAGTTTAGATGATATTTATCAACAAACCTCCTTCGAAGAAGATTTTAATTCTATACAACCTGGAAAATTTGTAATTTTGCAGGATAGCTCTGTCTTTTATGCAGAAGACAAAAGTGAAGGAGTCTTTTCCAATGTTTTCCTTAAATTTTCTAAAGAAGAATTAAAAAGGTCTACAAATTTTTTAACAGCAAAAAGATCTTTTATTTCTAAAGAAAACCCTAATCTAGTTATTTTTGAGGATGGTCATTCCTTCAGCAAAGATAAAACCAATCAAGTAGAGATGAGTTTTAAGTTGTTATCCATGAATATAGCTGAAAATTTTTCTTCTAAAGAAAAATCTAACCAAAGGAATATAAATGAAGTTCAGTCCTCTTCCATAAATAATATTTGGAAGATATCCATGCCTTTGCTGATATTAATAACAGTTTTCTTAGCTTTACCGCTAAGCAAAGTAGAACCTAGACAAGGAAGATATTCTAAAGTGCTGCCTAGTATTCTTGTTTTTTTGGTCTACTTGGGGCTCCTGCTTTTAGTTAAGGGTTGGTTGGAAGAAGGAAAGATAGCTTTTGTATCGAGTCTTTTATTAGTCCATTTATCCTTCTTTATTCTAGGCTTATTTCTTATTTCTAGATATTCACCTATATGGAACAAGTAATGAGCTATCTTTTTGGGGATTTAATAGAAAGAAATATAAGTTCTCAGGTCTTTCTTTCATTATTAATTGTTATGTTTGCAATCGCCGGCATTGATTTAATTTTTTTATTTTTAAATGAATTATCTGATTTATCTGACTATTACACTCTGAACGAAGTTTTAATTTATTGTCTAAAGAGTTTTCCTTATCGGTTATTCGACTTAACTTCTTATATTTGTTTAATAGGACTAATAATCGGTATGGGCTCTTTAACTGATAAGGGTGAACTAATAGGTGCACAAATACTTGGAAAATCTTTGACTTCTATTGCCGTTGCAGCTTTTAGACCAGTGTTATTGATTATGATTGTAGGTCTTTTGGCCTCTCAATTTTTGATACCTAGTTTGTCTCAATCAGCTGAAGAAACTAGATCTCAGCTACAAGAAAAAGTTTCTTATAAACAAGGCTACTGGAATAACAATCTTCATAACATCAGCTTTTTTCACTCTGCACCCGAGCGAGATCGTATCTTGGGACTTACTGTTTATGAGTTTGATAAGGAGAGAAAAGTTTCCAGAGTCATTTTTGCCGAAGAAGCTTTTCTTAATTTGAACCAATGGGAAGCTAGAAAGAAAGAAACAATTAACCTGAGTAATTATTCTTCTGATAACACTTCATTTGTTTCTGGATTACCTGAACTGAACATAGATTTTGATCAAATGCTATCCCCAAAATATCTTTCATTAACTAATTTGTATATACAATCTAGAGATACTTTTTCTAAGTATAGAAAGAATGAATTATCTCTGGAATTTTGGAGAAAAGTCCTACAACCTTTAATTACTTTCTCGCTAGTTATTTTAGCTATGTCCTTTTTATTTGGACCGATGAGAGAACAAAAGACAGGTCAAAGGATCTTGATTGCAATTGGAGTAGCTTTTACAGTTGATTTAACTCAGAAATTATTAGGAAGTATTTCAGTTGTATCAGAAATACCTACAATAGCTTCAGTCCTTTTTCCTGCTTTGCTCATAATTTGTATTTCTTTAGTTTTATTAAAGAGAGTTTAAAAAGAGTTCACTCGTCGATCTTTACGATCTTTGTTTTAGTTACTATATCTGACCAAGATAGATTATTTTTATCATAAAAAATCCAAAAATATCCTATTCCAAAGAAGAGAAAAGAGATAACAGATATTAGGCATCTAATAAATGTCTGCTTAGCATTAAGTTTAGTCTCATTTATTGAAATTAACTTGATCTTCCAAGCCCGCATTCCAATGGTTTGACCTTTATTAAGCCAGAAATAACTATAAAAAATTGGACCAGAAAAGATTAAAATAAAAAATTGTAAAAATGAAGCAAATGAACCTGATTCTGCGTAGCTCCCATTAAAAAGCACTAGTACTAAAGTTAAAAAAAGAACTATTCCAACTATAACTAAAGAGTCATAAATGAGGGCTAACACTCTTCTTAAAAAACCAGCTGCTTGCATAAATAATTAGGTCCTATAAGGATAATTGATTATTCTAATGCATTACAAAATAACTTTATGTCTTCAGATTTACAAGATTCAAACAACACAGCATTTTTTGGTCACCCTATAGGTCTCCGCACACTTTTCTTCACCGAGATGTGGGAAAGAATGTCTTACTATGGCATGAGAGGTTTATTGGTCCTTTATATGACAATAGGTGTTGTGGAAAATCCTGGACTGGATTGGTCTAATATTCAAGCCAATGCAATTTATGGGATTTATGCTGGAATGGTTTATTTCTTAGCTGTACCTGGAGGATGGATAGCGGATAATATTTTGGGTTACCAAAAAGCTGTTCTGATTGGGGCTTTGATAATAACTTTAGGACATTTCACTTTAGCAATTCCATTAGAGCAGACTTTTATTTTAGGGTTAGTATTTGTCGCACTTGGGACAGGGCTTTTAAAACCAAATATATCTTCCATAGTCGGCCAGCTTTATAGTCAAAATGATTCAAGGAGAGATTCAGGATTTACTATTTTTTACATGGCTATAAACATTGGTTCTATGTTGGGTTTTGCTGTATGTGGTTGGTTAGGAGAAAAGGTAGGTTGGCACTTTGGATTTGGTGCAGCGGGAGTAGGGATGCTTTTTGGCGTCACTCAATTTATTCTCTTTAGGCATCAACTGGGCGAAGCAGGAAAATATCCAAATAAAATTAATGAACAAACCAAGAGAAATTATATTAGGGGGGTTGGCCTAGTTGTCATTTTAATAGCATCAGTTGTTATTACAGGAATGGCTGGTTTTTGGTCCATTGACCCAGTTTATTTTGCTGAGAGGTTTAGAGATTTCTTAGTAGTAATTTCAATAATTTATTTTATTTACCTTCTTTTATTTGCAGGGTTGACTGCTAATGAGAAGAAAAATGTCTTGATGTTATTACTTCTTTTTATTGGAGCAGCTGCTTTTTGGTCTGGATTTGATCAGTCAGCTGGTTCTTTGACTATCTTTACTCGAGATTATGTAAACCTAACTTTCGGTACATTCACGGCACCTGTTAGTTGGACCCAGTTTGTTAATCCTCTATTTGTTGTAATGTTCGCTCCATTTTTTGCTTACCTTTGGGTTTTTCTTGGCAAGAGAAACCTTGATCCTAATATGCCCATTAAATTTGGTTTAGGCCTTATTTTGATGGCATTGGGATTTATTGTGATGATTTTGGCCGTTAAGTATGCACTAGCATCTTCTCCTGTGGGCGTTCAATGGCTTTTGTTAACCTATCTACTTCATACCTTTGGAGAGTTAACACTTTCGCCCGTAGGCTTATCAGCTTTTTCAAAATACTCCCCCAAAAGATATCTTGGTCAGATGATGGGAATATGGTTTTTAGCATCTTCTCTTGGAGGCGTTTTAGCCGGACTGTTAGGTGGTGAAGCAACTGAGTCAGGTTTGGAATCCATGTCTCCTGTATTCACAGAGCTAGTTTATTACTGCTTAGCTATAGCAGCAGCACTTATAGCTCTTTCCTTTTTCATAAAAGGCGCTAAAACAGACAATATTCCGGATGAATGATTTCTGATAAAGAAAAATACATTAATCTTTCAACTCAAAAAAAGGATGGTAGTTTTGTTAATACCCCCGTCTGGTTTGCTCAAGAAGGAAGCAAAA
>CAXFFS010000006.1:0-31190 GCA_964002385.1 uncultured Gammaproteobacteria bacterium
AAAGGGTAGCGAAATCAGGTCCTGAACCAACCCAGCCTGTTTGCGGAGTTGTACAGGTGTTGATGGCCCCTAATAAAGCAGAAGTGCTGGCACCGCCTAAGAAATCTTGCGGTATATCGTAAGCACCGTAGTTAGCAGGATTCTTAATGGCAGCAATATTATTACGGATACTGTAATTTTGTTGCCTGTTCTCGTCCATTAAGAAATAACCTGAGGTTACCAAAACATCATCTCCAATTTGCCAGTTGATATTAATTTCATGGGTTTTCATGTGAACATCTTCTAAGACAGTAACACCATATTGATCCCAACTTGCAGTTGTACCATCCTGATCAATGTTGAATGTGTAGCCGAAATCAACATAGCCGAAAATGTACTTAACTTCTGTCCTATCATTTAGTTGCCAAGCAACATGAGATTGTATTCCTTCGTGTTGAAAATACTGATGATTAGATCCACAACCATCCATGTAAGGGAAATCCCAACAGTTTTCATCATCATCAAAGGCAACATTGTATGTACCTAAGGTATTTAATGTGGACCCATAATATGAGTTCCATCTTCCTGGCCAAGTAGCATTGTCAATACCAGCTCTTAAAGGAGCTCCATAAGCTACCTCTCCAGTATTAGGGTTCGTGAATGAAATAGCTCCGGGGGTAGTAGCAGTCGCTGCCCTTAAACCTCTAACCAGATTAGTGGTATCTTGAGTTCCTCTGAGTGATCCAGCTCCTGAATTTAAAAGAACTCGAGAAGGAATGATGTTATCAACTAAACGATCGTTAGCTCTGATTTGAAATTCAATGTCATCATTTGGGGTATAAAGTAAAGTAAGTACAGAGTTGTAATCATCCAAACTCCTGGCATCACGACCTCCACCTACATTCTTTTGTGTTCCGTCTCTATCCATCTTAGCCGTAGTCGCTCTGAAAGCTAATTTATCTGTTATTGGTCCGGTTACCATTCCGTAATATTGAATATTACTGTAATCACCAGCCAATACTCTTACTTCAGCTCCGTTTTCAAAACTAGGCTTTTTTGTTATGTAGTTGATGGCACCACCAATAGAGTTTCTGCCATATAAAGTACCTTGAGGACCACGAAGTACCTCAATACGCTCTACGTCATAGTAGTAGTTTTCAGAAGCCGCAATTCCAAAGTCAGGTGAATAAACACCGTTATAGTAAGTTGCAACTCCTGGGTCACCACCCAGTGCTCTAAAGTTTCTTCCAACACCCCGAATTCTTACATCGTAAGGGTCACGAGTTGTTGCAGGAAGTTGATCCATCAAGTCATTAGCACCTTGCATACCAAGGTCTTCGATCAAGCTGGAATCAAAAGCGGTAATAGACATCGAAGTATCAGACACAGTAGAAACACGCTTTTCAGCAGTTACTGTTATTTCTTCAATGCCGCCTCTATCTCTATCTTCTTCTTCATCTTCATCAGCTGCTGTCAGCATCAACGAAGAAAGCCCAAATATAGAAATAAATACTAGGTTAATAAGGAATTTCAATTTCATTTCTCCCCCTAAATATGAATTAAAATCACTAGTATTTGCTGGCTTTAAAGCACCGCAAAACTAGTTTAAAAAATCTCACTACAAACTATGCTTAATTTTTACATAGTTTGCAAACATTTTATGAAAAATACTTATTTAACCTGATTTTCCTGCTTCTTTTGTAACATACTTGTTTAAGTAAATTGCATTCAAAATAGCAAAAATAAACATCATGGCTAAAACTCCAAAGAGCTTAAAATTAACCCAAGTGGTCAAACTCGTATAAAGCATAAAATAGAGATTAACCATGCCAATAGCAAAAAAAGCAAAAGCCCAAAGATAAGTTATATCTACCCAGGCTTTATCAGGAATTTCAGGTAACCCTTCTGGGCTAGCTGCATTCATAAAGCTTTTTATAATTGGTGGTCTTTTAAGTAACTGGTTCCCTATAAGGATGCTTGCAAAGATCCAATTAATAATACTTACCTTCCATTGTAAAAAAGCTGGATCTCTAAATAGTAAAGTTGCAGAACCAAAAACTATTAGAGCAATCCAAGTAAGGAAAAGCTTCTTCTCAACCTTTCCCTGTCTAAATTTTTGGTAAAGAACCTGTACAGTAACAGCAATCATAATGGCTGCCGTTGCTTTTAAGAAATCTTTACCCGTTAGGAAAAAGACCCCAAAAAATATAAGTGCTGGAAGAAGGTATCCGAGTTGACCCATAATTAAATCTGGTTTTATTGGTGGCCATCATACTAAAATTAAAGTTAGTAAACTAATTGGATAATAAATGACAAACTTAAAATTAGGAATTCAGATGGGCTATTGGGGCGCCCAACCTCCCAAAGACATTATCGGAATTGCTCAAGAAGCTGAAAGTCTAGGATATGACGCTATTTGGAGTGCTGAATCATGGGGTTCAGATGTTTTTACTCCCTTGGCATGGATAGGAGCACATACTTCAAAGATAAAGTTGGGAACGGGTATAGCACAAATATCAGCCAGGACCCCTGCTGCCACTGCTATGGCAGCAATTACTTTAGATCATTTATCTAAAGGCAGAGTTGTCCTTGGTCTCGGTGTTTCAGGTCCACAGGTTGTAGAAGGTTGGTATGGACAGCCTTTTTCTAAGCCACTTTCTAGAACCAGAGAATACGTAGCGATTATTAAAAAAATATTAAAAAGGGAAGAGCCTGTTAGTAACGATGGTGATCATTACCCTCTTCCATACCAAGGAGAAGGGAGTTGGGGACTTGGTAAATCTTTAAAGTCTATTACGCACCCTTTAAGGCGTGAACTACCTATATTTTTAGGAGCTGAAGGGCCTAAAAATGTAACCATGACTGCAGAAATAGCAGAAGGTTGGTTGCCTTTGTATTATTCACCTTACAGACAAGAAGTTTATGCAGACCAGATTAAAGATGCAAAAGATGGATTTGAAATATCTGCAGGGGTGATTGTAAATATTTGTGATGACGTTGAAAAAGGATTGATACCCGTAAAAAGTAACTTAGCACTCTACATTGGAGGAATGGGAGCAGCAAAGAAAAACTTTCATACTGACTTAATGGGAAGAATGGGCTTTGAAGCTGAAGCAAAGAAAATCCAAGAACTTTTCTTATCAGGAAAAAGAACTGAGGCAATCTTGGCTGTTCCAGATCAATTTGCAGATGAGATCTCTTTAGTGGGGCCTAAGGATAGAATTAAAGAAAGGGTTGATGCTTGGAGAGATACACCTGTAACTTCATTATTAATTTCCACTCACGATAAGGAAAGGTTGAGAGAGGTAGCAGAGATAGTGCTTTAGATTCAAGAGTTAGGTCTGGCAAAGCCCCAAAAGTTGTATCCAGCCCATTGCGGCGTGCTAGGAAGGTACATGGTATCTATTTCTTCAATATTGAAACCAGAACTTTCAATTATTTCAGGGATATTTCTATCCAGATTACATCCTCCCGCAATTTTCTTCCAAAGAGGATTGATTCTTTTCTGCCATTTATGAACATTTACGTCAGGAGATTCACCGTGTTCACAAAATATCATCCTTCCATCTGACCTTAGAACCCTTTTAATTTCTTTATTCGCTAACTCAACTTCTGGGATGGTGCACATGGTATAAGTCAAAAGAACCGTATCGACACAATTATCAGGGAGAGGAATTTCTTCGGCGCCACTAATTATAAAATCTACTTCTAATTCTTCTTCTAAGGCTACCTGAGATGCCATTTTATTTAATTCTTCGGACGGGTCTAAACCCCATAACTTTGTAATTTTAGATTTGTCATAGAAAGGTAAATTTAGGCCTGACCCAATTCCAACTTCTAAAACTTCTCCTGTAGCAAGAGGTACGACCTTTTGACGTTGATATACCATCGGTTTTGAACTGCAAAGACAATTCAACATTTTAGGTAAAATATATTTGTCGTAGAGACTCATAGAATGAAAAATTTTAACATTATTCTTCGATTAAGCATTCCCTTGGTTCTTTGGGTAAGTTTTGTTTAGCGAAAAAAGAATCTTTTTCAACTATTAAAGTACTTCTATTAATGCTGAAAATTGGTATCAATTCTTTTTTTAAATGGCTCTTATACTGTCCAATAAGGTAATGGTTGTCAGTAACTTTCAAGTCAAATTCTATTAATGGGTACCCTTTGGCTGACATTTTTGCCAATTTGGAGCTCTCCCCTAAACTAAATTTTATTAGCCTATTTTTGCCAACTGTCCAATTCTTTTGTTCTTTATGTACTTGGCCTTCATTAAAACAAGTTAAGTTTATTACTTCTGATAAAGCCAAAGGAGAAATAGATAAGAAAGATATTAGTAGCCAAATTTTTGTCTTGTTCATTCAAATTCTTTTCTTACGTATCTTTATATTCTCTATCTGAATTAGACATCAATTAAATCTTTAAAAATTTAATTTAAGGTTTTTTAGGATGTTCTAAAAAGAATTTAACAACTTCATCTCCCCAGTGAAAAGGGTTATTTCTACCGCAGCCCAGATAATTCCCTACTCCGGGGAAGCAATGCCCTTCTGGATTGCCAAGAAAACTAGAATTGGATCCCTTACTTATCCAGTTGTAACTGATAAATTCAAAGACTGTGCCTTGAGAGTTTGTGAAACGCGCTCTTTGATAATCTTCATCCTTAAACAGAACTTCAACATTAGTTAAATTCCAATCTTCCTGGATTTTCTTAACTGTTTTTAATGCCCCAACATAGTGAACTAAGCTGTCTCTCTTGCCATGCGCGTACAAAACATCAATCTGTTTGCCCTTAAAGCAGTTATCAAAAACATCTATGCGTACTGGAGCTTTAAGAAGATCAACAGGCCAACCGGCACCAAAACCAATAGGTGCTGCAGAAGCTACGTGCTCTGCATAATCACAGACAAACCTCCAACTCATCCATGAGCCCTGTGAGAATCCTGTTACATGAACTCTTTCATCCATTACATGGAATACTTTCTTGACTCGATTCATAAAGGAAAAAATTTTAGAAACATTATCAACTCTATAATCCCAAGATCTGCCGTAAGGACCTTTGTTGGCGGTGGGTTGTATGACTATATAACCTTCATTTCCTCCTCGTTCTGCTAGGTCTGAGTAATAATTCTGCAAGTCAGCTGTCATCATATATCCATGTATATCCACAATTAAACCGCAGGCCTTTTTTAGACATACCTCAGGTACATGGAGAGTAAATAACAAACCATCACATTTAAGATCAACAGTGCCCTTGCGCGGTGAAGTGATGCAATTATCCGGCACTGGTTCTGGGATACTAAGTGTTGCAGGCCATGGCACCTTTGGTTCAGCTAACAGATGGCTACTTACAGAAAGATTTAATAAGAGAAAAATAAATAATTTAAATACAGTTTTTTTCATTTCTTTAGTAGTTTTATAAGATTAAGATTATGAACTAAATTGAAAGAAGATAAAAATACTAGAGGATTGAAATATGAAAGATTTTGAAGGAAAAACTGCAGTAGTTACTGGAGCAGCAAGTGGAATTGGTTATGGGTTAGCGGAGAAGTTGGCTCAAGAAAAGATGCAAGTAGTGTTAGCGGATGTTGAAGAAGAGGCTTTAAATAAAGCTGTGAATCAGTTGCAACAGTATCAACACAGGGTTATTGGGGTAAAGACAGATGTCCTTATTAAGGAATCCGTTAGCGAACTTTTCGCTCGAGCAAATGAAGAGTACGGCAATATTCATATCCTTTGTAACAACGCAGGCATTGGAGCAAGTTCTGGAAATAAGGGTATTTGGGAAGTTGAGAAAGAAAACTGGGACTGGACATTGGGAGTCAATTTTTACGGAGTCCTTTATGGCCTTCAAGCTTTTCTTCCTCATATGGTTGCGCACGGCGAAGAAGGCCATGTAGTTACTACTGCTTCATTAGCAGGATTGTTAACCGGAGCTGGAACTTATGGAGTGAGCAAACATGCGGTTTTAGCTCTTACTGAGAGTTTAAATCAAGATCTTATTGCTAGAAATTTGAAAATAGGAGCTTCTGTTCTATGTCCCGGCTTTGTCAATACCAACATAACTGATTCAGAAAGAAATAGACCTCAACATTTAAAAGTTAAAGAGCAGCCTGAAATGGATCAACAGGCTATGGAAATGTTTAATTTATTACTTAAACAGGGCAAAGAGCCAAGTGAGATTGCAGAAATTGTTTTAAATTCGATTAAAGAAAATGTTTTCTATATCCTTCCGCACCCAGCCTGGGATGATAATTTAAGAAACCATTTTGAAGCGATTCTATCTCGAAAGGAATTAGTCCCTCCATCAGCAAACGACATGGCTGATTTTTTTAAGCCCAGAGAAGATGGAGAAAAATATTAAGAAAGTTTAGTATCTAAAATGTCTAATTTGCTCGCCAGTTTTTCCAATTTCTGTCATGGCATTGATGCCTATCTGCAGATGTAAATCCGTCCATTCTTCCGTTACCCCTTTATCGGATTCCTCAGTTTTAACTCCATCAGGCGTAACTGGAACATCCGAAACTAATAGCAAAGCACCTCTTGCTATCTCGTTATAGTGGCCAACCACAAAAATAGTAGATGTTTCCATATCAATTCCGATGCAGGTTGATTTTTTAAGTCTTTCTAGGAAAACTTTATCGTGTTCCCAAACCCTCCTATTAGTAGTAAAAATTACTCCTGTTCTGTATTCCTGACCACTTTCTATAATTTTGTCGGAAACAAACTTATGTAGCTTAAATGAAGGCAAAGCTGGGACTTCAGGTGAAAAATAATCGTTACTTGTTCCCTCTCCTCTTATAGCTGCAATCGGAAGAATAAAGTTACCTATCTCACTTCTTTGCTTTAAGCCTCCGCATTTACCTAAAAATAATACTCCACTAGGCTTACAAGCAACCAAAAGATCCATAATAGTAGCGGCATTAGGAGATCCAATCCCATAGTTAATGATGGTCAGGCCATCAGAGTTTGTTGCTGCTTGCATCGGTTTTTTTTGCCCGTAAATGTCCGTTTTAAATTTATTGGCAAAATTCTCAACATAATCAGAAAAGTTAGTTAATAGAATGTGATCGCCAAATTTATCCAGTGGCATGCCGGTATACCTTGGCAACCAATCTTTAGCTATGTCTATCTTATTTTCCATTCAACCCTCTAAAAAAGAAAGTATGCTACTCGATTTAACAATAAATACAATTTTAAGGAAGTTTTTTCAGAGTTCTGAAATCCAGGTATACAGATCATGGGCAATTACGTATTGCCCGTTAACATTTGGATGAATACCGTCTGGAAGCATTAAGTCTTTGTTTAAAACTAACTCTTCATTAAGCATTGGTGGAACTAGTTTTGCATCACATTTATCTGCTACTTCTTTATATACTCTTGTGAGCCTCTCCATATATTTTGTTCCATAATTTGGTGCGACTATTATCTCCATAAGAATTATTGAGATTTCCTTTTTTTCTGTGAGTTTACACATCTGTATTAAATTTGATCTTACCCTGGAAGCTGGATAACCTCTGAGCCCATCATTTGCACCAAGCTCTATGAATAAGAAGTCGGGGGAAAAAGCTTCTAGGAGGGCCGGTAGTCTCGATAAGCCACCCTTTGTAGTCTCTCCAGATAAACTTGCGTTTATTAATTTCAATTTATTATTTTCAGCATCAAGTTTTTGTTGCACTATTTTTACCCATTGCTTTTCTGAAGGAATGCCATAACCAGCACTTAAGCTATCTCCAAGAATAAGCATCTTCTTTTCAATTTCTGCAAAAATATTTTGAGAACCCAATATCAAGAAGAGAATTACTATAAAATTGCACTTCTTCTGTAAATAGACAAATTTCTTCATATTGATTATTGGTCCTTATGATTATTAAAACACGTAATCTCACAAAAAAGGTTTCTTCTGAAGAAGGCGAATTAATTATCCTTAATGATATTAACTTAGAACTTGAAAAGGAAAAATCACTTGCTGTTGTTGGACCCTCGGGTTCAGGTAAATCTACTTTATTAGGCCTTCTTGCAGGCTTAGACTCACCCACTTCTGGAGAGGTATTCTTAAACAACCGACCTTTGCATGAACTAAATGAAGATCAAAGAGCTAGAGTAAGGAAAGAAAATGTTGCTTTTGTTTTTCAATCATTTGAACTTCTCCCTGGACTGACTGCGCTAGAAAATGTGATGCTTCCCTCTGAACTTAACCTTGATAAAGATGCTGAGACTCGGGCCAGTGAATACCTAACAAGGGTAGGACTTGGAAAAAGGTTAAAACACTATCCAAGACAACTATCTGGTGGAGAACAACAAAGGGTAGCTATAGCAAGAGCGTTTGCTTGCAACGCTAAAGTTCTTTTTGCAGATGAACCAACCGGAAACCTAGATAACAAAACTGGTACAAAAATTTCAGAGCTTCTTTTTGAAGTCAATGAAGAGTCTTCAAATGCTTTAGTTGTAGTAACTCACGATACGAACTTAGCCTCTAAATGCGATAATCAAATTGAACTTTCTGAGGGATCGATTGCTTAAAAAATGCTTTTAGGACTTTCTTTAAAACTTTTCTGGCGTGAACTTAAATCAGGCCAATTAAGCATCATGTTCTTTGCCTTAGTCTTGGCTGTAGGAACTGTTTCAAGTATCTCTTTATTTACCGACCGGCTGGAAAAAGCTTTATTAGCTGAAACACAAGAATTTCTAGGTGGTGATCTAAAGTTTGAGTCCAACGATCTAATTGAAGACAAAACTTATGAGGAAATTCAGAATCTCAATTTGAAAAGCACAGAAATTGTTTTATTTGCTTCTATGCTGGCTTCAGGAGACAGCTTGCAATTAGCATCAGTAAAAGCAGTTGATCAGCATTACCCTCTCGTCGGTGGGGTGGAGCTTCGTTCTAAGTCGGAAAATCACTATGTAAAACGACCCCCTGACCAAGGTCAAGTTTGGCTAGATGTTCGTTTGATGGACATATTAAAAATAAAAATAGGTGAAACTGTCAGCATCGGTGATGCCGATTTCATTGTAAGCCATTCAATTCTCTCCGAACCTGACAGAGCTTCAAATTCTTTTGCATTTGCTCCTAAGGCAATAATTAATACCCTAGATCTAGAAAAAACTAATGTGGTACAGCCCGGAAGCAGAGTAAGGTTTTCAACTGTCTATTTAGGAGAAAAAGAAGAACTTTTACTTGCAAAAAGTCTTTTAGAAAAAACAAAACAACCTGGGGATGATATTAGAGAAGCTAAAGATTCTAATGACTCCCTTGGAAAGGCTATTGAAAGATCAGGAAACTTTTTTTTACTAGGTGGATTACTGGCAGTTCTCATGGCAGCTTTCACTGTCGGAATGAGTTCACAAAGATTTGCTCGTCGGCATGTTGAATACGTGGCCATTTTAAAAAGCTTAGGTACAGAATCTTGGGAAATTAAACTTCTATATTCTTTAATTTTTATTGAATTAGGTGTTTTCGCCATTTTCTTTGGCTTAATTTTGGGTTGGTTTATGCAAGAAGCTTTTACTGGTATTTTGAAGCAATATTTTCCAACTGATCTGCCAACACCAGGATTTAAACCTTTGTTAATATCTTCATTAACAGTATTTATTTGTCTTATAGGTTTTGTATACCCAAACCTCGTTAAATTAGTAAAGATCTCACCTTTAACCATACTAAGAAGAGAAGCGTCTAAGGCATCAAATAGTTCTTATTTTATGTTTGCCTTGGGTTTATCAGCCATGTTTCTACTTGTCTTCTTGTATACACAAAGACTATTACTTTCATCCATTGTATTTTTCACCATTCTTTTTATTTTTGTTTTAGGTTACGGGTTAATATTAAGTTTCTTTCGTAGAAAGACCCGACTAGGTTTAGGTGCTCACAGTTCACTCTCTCTGGCTTGGTCTGAGTTACATAGAAGAAAGTACACTAACTCTCTACAAGTACTTGCTTTCACCATGGCTATTGGACTAAGCCTAATTGCTTTTTCTGCGAGGACAGACTTGATGTCAACCTGGGAGTCAACATTGCCAGCTGACTCTCCTAATAACTTCTTAATTAATATTAGTAAATCTGATCTAAATCCCATTTCTTCCTTTTTAGAAGAAAAAAACATAGAAGAAAGTACTTTCTACCCTATTACCAATACTGTAATCATTAAGTTACCTAAAGGAGGCGAGGAAGTGTCTAAACCAATTGATAGAAATTTCAATGCCACTTGGTCAAGTGAATTACCTCAAGGCAATAAAGTGATTTCGGGTGAATGGTTTAAAGGGGATTCTTCTGATGGCCTGTCAGTTTCTAATGATATAGCCACCAGATACAGTCTGGAAATAGGTGACCCAGTGAAGGTTTTCTTTGCTGATCAAGAAATTGATACCTATATCCAAAATATAAGAGAGGTTAACTGGGATAATTTTTCTCCAAACTTTTTTGTGATAGGACCTCCTGAAATCTTCAAAAATAGTCCCGCAACTTATATAACTTCACTGCATGTCCCGAAAGAGAAAGATAAGGTAATTAGTGAATTTATGTCTGAATTCAAAACAGTTTCTGTTTTGTCTATAGATGCGATAATAAATCAGGTAAATGACATCATAGAACAAGTCTCAAAGGCTTTAGAGGTGATTCTTGGATTGACTATCTTTTCAGCTATGTTTTTAACTCTTGCTACTATTCAGGATGGCTTTAATTTAAGATTGCACCAATCAGCCATCCTTAGAACGTTTGGGGCAAGTACTTCTTTATTACGAAAATCTACTGCATTGGAGTTTGCCTTATTAGGATTATTGGCAGGTTTATTGGGGGCTTTATTAGCCCAGATTGGGATTTTCTTTCTTGAAACTCAGATCTTTGACCTTGAGGCTGCTTTTCATGCCAATATTTGGGTAATGGGCCCAATTATTGGAACTGTATTAATTTGTGCTTTAAGCATCATACTGATTCTGTCTATAACCAGAAAAAACCCTAAAGAAATAATTTATAGCTCTTAAAACTACATCTACTACCAGGTATCTACATTAGGTCTCTTCTTAGATGTTCTTTCAGTTTTAGGCGGTAAAGACTTCAGGGCCGACATAATCCACTTTCTAGTATCTGCAGGGTCAATGACATCATCTAATTCAAAGTGTGAAGCCATGTTAACTGCCTTACCTCTTTGGTAACTGTCTTCAACCATTTTATTGTAAGTTTTAACTCTCTCGGCAGGGTTTTTAATGGCTTCTAATTCCTTTCTAAATCCTAGTTTCACAGCCCCTTCTAGTCCCATTCCTCCAAATTCTCCCGTTGGCCAAGTTACGGTGAATAAAGGAACTTTAAAACTACCTCCCGCCATAGCTTGCGCACCAAGTCCGTAAGCTTTTCTGATTACCACAGACATTAGAGGAGTTTCTATGTTTGCTCCGACCACAAACATCCTAGCTGCGTGCCTGACCAAAGCTGACTTTTCGCTCTCAGGTCCAACCATAATGCCCGGGCAGTCTATTAAAGATAAAACTGGAATATCGAAAGCATCACACAATTGTATAAACCTAGAACCCTTATCTGCTCCAGGGGAATCTATAGCTCCTGACAGATGTCCAGGATTATTGGCAACAACTCCTACAGGTCTTCCTTCAACTCTAATAAAAGAAGTAATCATGCCAGGACTCCAATGTCTCCTTATTTCTAGAACAGAATCTTCATCGGCTATACCATCTATCACTTTCCTCATGTCGTAATAACGAAGTCTGTTTTCAGGCACCGCAAATCTAAGTTCTCTTTGGTCTGGGGCTTTCCATGCTTCTTTGGTACCTTGAAAATAAGACAAATATTTCTTGGCGATTGCTACTGCTTCTTTTTCATCTTTAACAGCAATATCTACTACCCCATTAGGTACTTGGACATCCATTGGTCCAACTTCATCTGGAGTAAATATACCTAACCCACCGCCTTCAATCATAGCTGGCCCGCCAATCCCAATATTTGAATCTTCTGTCGCAATAATTACGTCACAACAACCTAATAACACTGCATTCCCCGCAAAGCACCTTCCCGTGGTAATTCCTATGACGGGGACTAGACCGGACAGTTGTGCAAAATAGGTAAAAGCTAAACAATCTAAACCAGCTACACCTGAAGTATCAGTGTCACCGGGTCTTCCTCCGCCTCCTTCAGCAAACAAGATAGTCGGTAATCTATTTTCTTCCGCTATTTCAAACATTCGGTCTTTTTTGGCATGATTCTGTTTACCTTGAGTGCCTGCTAATACCATGTAGTCATAAGACATGGCCATTACTCTGGAGCTTTTTTCAGGAAACAGGTCTCCATTGACATGCCCCAACCCACAAACCATCCCGTCACCGGTAGTATTCTTGATTAAATCTGCTTCAGACCTTCTTCTTCTTTGAGCAGCTAGAACAACAGAACCATATTCAATGAAACTGCCTTTGTCGCATAAATCTTCAATATTTTCTCTAGCGGTTCTATGGCCTGTTTTCCTTCTTTTAGCTACGGCTTCAGGTCTGTTAATGTCATGTCCTGCCTGCTTTCTATCAATTGCTTCTTGCAGGTCGGGTCTAATAAAATTTAAATCAAATTTTTCTTTTTGACCTGTCTCAGGTACTTCAACTTCAGCTGTTTTAATATAGATTAAAGGGTGACCTTCGTAGACAGTATCGCCTTTGTCCACAGTAATTTCTGTTACTTCTCCACTCACTTCTGACAACAACTCATGTTCCATCTTCATTGCTTCCATTATGGCTAATGGTTTTCCTATCCAAACCTGGTCGCCTGCCTTTACTGCAAAGCTTATAATTAAACCCTGCATTGGTGCTTCTATTGCCTCCATTCCCTCCGGTAAATCTTCTATCCTCATTTCCACTATGTTTTCAGATTGAGAACTTGCTGCTTTTCTTCCTTTTCCGTGATCTAAAACCGCCAAAGGATCTTCACTGTCTAATTGGGCACCAGCTAGGTTTGCTTCTTTTTTCTTTGTTAAGGATTTTTTAGACTTTTGTGAAATTAAAATATCTTCTAGATTGTCTTCTAGAAACCCAGTATGAATTTTATTTTTCTTTATAAGAGGATGGGTGACTATGTTTTTTAAAAGATTTAAGTTAGTGGGAACGCCTTCTATATAAAAATCGTTTAAAGCGTTATACGTTCTTTTAAGAGCTTTTTGGTAGTTGTCATCTGGACTATAAGTTATAACTTTAGCTATTAAAGAATCAAAAGCAGGATTAGTTGAATATCCTGTGTAACCATAAGTATCAACTCTTACTCCAGGTCCAAATGGCAAATCAAATCTTTTAAAGACCCCACCTGAGGGCTTTGTATTACCATTTTTATCCATTACTTCCATATTAACTCTAGTTTGAATAGAAAAGCCCTTAGGTTGAGGCACATCAGCTTGAGTTATTTTTAGCTGTTTGAGGGTTTTTCCTAAAGCAATTTGTATTTGGTATTTCACAAGATCTATTCCATAAACTGCTTCAGTAACAGTGTGCTCAACTTGTAATCTCGCATTGGCTTCGATAAATCTAAAATCTTTTCCTGAATCATTAGTCAAAAACTCAAAAGTTCCCAACCCTTTGTAATTTGTTAATTCTGCTAACTTTACGGCTGCAGCAGTAATACTGTTTCTTAATTCAGGGTTTAAGCTGGGACTCGGGGCCATTTCTATAATTTTTTGATGTCTTCTTTGAATTGAACATTCCCGTTCGCCAAAATGTGTTATTGAGCCAGTCCCATCACCAATGATTTGTACTTCTATGTGTCGTCTTTTAGATAAATATTCCTCAATAAATAAAGACCCTGAACCAAAAGAGCTTTTTGCTTCGGAGGTAGCGCGTTCAAGAGAGTCTTTGAGATGTTCGTGAGTCTTAACTAGCCTCATACCACGGCCGCCTCCACCAGCGACAGCTTTGATCATCAACGAAGCCTTTTTACTTAATGTTTGATAAAACTTTTCAGCTTCTTTAAAAGAAATTTTTCCAGATGTTCCCCTTATAATTGGAATCTTATTATCTTCAGCTAACTTTTTTGAACGAACCTTGTCTCCAAATAATCTCAAAGTTGTTTCTTCGGGCCCAATAAAAGTAATGCCAGCCACTCTTACTTGTTTAGCAAAGTTAGGGTTTTCACTTAGGAATCCATAACCAGGATGAATTAAATCTACTTGATTTTCTTTGGC
Organism: uncultured Gammaproteobacteria bacterium; assembly: GCA_964002385.1. Taxonomy (GTDB): domain Bacteria; phylum Pseudomonadota; class Gammaproteobacteria; order Magnimaribacterales; family Magnimaribacteraceae; genus AEGEAN-183. The sequence continues at coordinate 14,133 of CAXFFS010000006.1, forward strand.
TATAGAAACGATATCTTTAATGTCTAAATAAGCCTGAGCTCCCTTGCCCTTAAGCTGGTAACTTTCATCCATTTTAGAAATATGCAAGGAGTCAATATCATCCTCTGAGTATATCCCTACGACCTTTAAGCCTAAATCTTTTGCAGACTTTGCTATCCGAATAGCTATTTCACCTCTATTGGCAACAAGTATTTTCTTCATTAGCTTTCTTTATGTTGGGGCTCGTTGTAAGCCACAGACCTCCCGCCATCAACGACCAAATCATGACAGGTTACAAATTTACCTGCATCACTTGCTAGATATAAAGCGGCTTCAGAAATATCCTCAGCTAAACCTGTTTTTCCTAAAGGAACAGCTTTTGCTAGATTTCCTTTTAACTTTTCCATTTTTCTTTCATTTTCTTCTTCTGAAAGGGTATTGGCCCTCTGAGATCCCCCCCAAAATATAGGTGTCGCAATAGCTCCAGGCGAAATGGCATTAACGCGGATGTTAAATGGTCCTAAGCTGACTCCAGCCATCCTAGTGTAATGAGAAACTGCTGATTTCAATGAAGAATAAAGAGGTGAACCTTGACCGTAAACATGAGCGGCCACACTTGAGTTATTTATTATGCAACCCCCTCCGATTGTTTTCATGGGTTCAACTGCATATTTGATTCCCAAAATAACGCTTGAGAGCAGTCCTAAACCATAATCTATTTGTTCCTTGGTAATTTCGGCTACATTGTCGGCCGTTCCATATCCTGCGTTATTAAATAAAATGTCCATTCGTCCAAAAGATTCAACGGTAAAGTTAACAGAATCTGATATGTCTTTTTCAATCGTTATATCAGCTTTTTTGAAAACTACATTCTCACCTAACTCATCAGCAAGATTGGTGCCTTTCTCTTCTGATCTGCCTACAATTACAACTCTGGCTCCTTCCTCAGAAAATAATCTAGCGGTATCTGCTCCTATTCCACTTGTTCCTCCTGTGATTAAAGCTACCTTTCCTTCAAGTCTTGAAGCCATACTCTTCCCCTTTTTTAAACTAATTAAATTAAATTTTTCTTAACCTTCAAGAATACCAATAGATTCTCGATTCCGATCAAATTTAGCTGGAGAGACACTGGAGCCGTCATGACCTCCTAAAGTGCCAAATGGAACAAATCCTAAAACTTCCTTCTGTTTGTCGCTTAATTTAGCTATTACCTCTTCCCTAACACTGTACTGAGAATTCTCTTGGGGTCTAATCCATGACTGCAAATAAGCTATAGAAATATTACTCCTGAGTTCTCCTGAACGGTTTAAACCATTTCCATGCCAGACTCTACCTTCCCAAACTATAGCTGAGCCTTTCGGTGCTGTTATCGATTTTGCCATCTCTTGGTATTTAGATGAGTTGGCAATCTTATAATCTATTTTTGGCCATTTGTGAGAGCCTGGAATTAGTCGAGTACCTCCATTTTCTGGAGAATTATCAGACACTAACACCATGGTATTAGCCATCACAGGGAATTCCAAAGGATGAGGTACCAAAGGCCATTGATCTTGATGTAAGGGCATTTTTTCATTTCCACTACCATTCATGTGGGCCCCCATGGAACATAAAATTACCTTCTCTCCAATAATGTGTTCAATTAAAGGATATATTTTAGGGTGGTTAATAAGTGGAATGAAGCAATCACCCTTATTTATTAAATTCCATACCAGTCGACTAACCTTTTCTTCTTCTGGACTTTTTGCTCCAAACCCTTCATCGCCCCGTGATTTAGAGCCAACTTTGTATTTTTCTTCTCCAGCAAACTGCTCTTTAAGTCTGTTATCCATAAGATCAACTTCTTCTTTAGAAAAAGCGTCTTTGATAATGCAGACTCCATACTTATTCAGATGTTCCTTTGCTTCTTCTAAATCATCGGTTAGGGGTGGGTATTCCAGTGGTTTTAATTCAGTTTCCATAATCTTTAATTAGTTAAACTCTATAAACTTTTTCTGTCGTTCCATAAAACATTTGGTGTTTTTCATCCTCTGAAAAGTCAGAAACAATTTTTTTTAAGCCGTTATATAGTACATGATAAGAAAGAGACATTCTGTCTACAGGGAAATTACTTTCCATCATGCATCTTTCAGGTCCAAAACACTCTATGGCATGTAAGTAATATCGTCTTTGAGCCTCTACAAACTCATCTGAGTTAGCTGGTTTCTCCCTGGTATTCCAACCAAAGCCATTATCAGGCATAGCCATTCCCCCTATCTTGATATAAACATTCTCCGACTTAGAAATTTCTTTTATATCCTCTTTCCACTGGATAAAGATTTCTTCTCTTTTATCTGCGTAAGGTCCCACGCCTAAAGGAGTGCCAAAATGATCTAAAATAATTTGGGTATCAGGAACCTTCCTTACCATTTCTGCAAATTCACTATTTTGATAATGATAATGCCAAGTATCGTAGGTGAAGTCATTCTTCCCTAATACCCTTAGTCCAGTAAGAAAATTTGTATCTTGAAATAGACCTTCCGGAGCCCTTCCAGGAATACTCAAAACTTCAGGATATTCTGCCCGAGCTCCAGCATGTCTAATTCCTCTAAATAGCCCATCCGAAGCATCTTGATGAGCTTCTAATACTTCAATTACTTCTTCTCCTAAAGTTAAATCAGCTCTTGAAACAATTCCAGCAATGAATGCACCTTCGGTTTTCTTACTTTCTTTGACTTGTTCAACCACAGCCTCTGTTTCACCAACTACCTTTAAATGTTTTGGGCCATCTTGCTTGTACGCCCATCCACACTCCATAAAGACAGTCTTTACAATATTGTGACCTGATCCAGTATCAGATTTCAGATCTTCAACTAGGTAGGTGCTCCCTCTGTCATTCCATAGATGATGATGAGGGTCAATTATTGGCCTATCAGGTTCTACAATCTCTTCCTTTACTAGATTTAGCCATTCTTCACTGCCTATATTGATTTCTGCCATTTTCTTCTTAAAAAGATTCTTTAAAATACAAAGATAATTTAAAATCATCACTTAAACAAACTTTTATGAAAAGTTTAAAGATTAATAAACCTTAAGGAAATAATATGAAACTCTATAATTCAATAGGTCCAAACCCCCAAGTTGTAAGAATGTTCTTAGCGGAACTAGGTCAAGAATTAGAAATTATTGAAGTTGATCTCATGGCGGGTGAAAACCGTCAAGAAGAACACTTGAAACGGAATCCTTCAGGGCAGATGCCAGCCCTTGAGCTTGATGATGGATCCTACTTAGCAGAGATCACAGCAATTTGCGAATATCTAGATGAAAAGAATGGTGGTACAGATTTAATGGGCAAAACACCAGAAGAACGTGCTGAAACAAGAATGTGGACTAGAAGAATAGATCTTCAAATAATTGAACCGATGACAACAGGGTTTCGCTATGCTGAAGGACTTGAGTTATTTAAAACTCGTATGCAAACGTTTCCTGACGCTGCAGATGGATTTAAGTCCATAGCCAAAGAAAAATGTTCTTGGCTAAACGAACAAATGGAAGGCAAAGAATTTGTCTGTGGAGATCGATTTAGCCTAGCAGATGTTATGTTATTTTGCTTTCTTAACTTTGGAGCAACAGTTGGGCAAGCTATAAGTGAAGATTGCACAAATCTCCTTGCCTGGTTTGAAAGAGTGAAAGCTAGATCAAGCGCTTCCGCTTAAAGTTTTGAATCTTCTGAATTCAATGAATTCTGATATTTTCTAACGTAGAGAATCTCGGGAATTCCAAACAAAGAGAAAATAATAAAGAAAAGAAACCATGCCTTGTCTCCTCTTTTGGCAGCTAGCCAACAGGCAGTATATGTCCAGTAGATCTCCCAAAGGGTCAGTAAGATTATTAGATAAATCATACTTATCCTTGAATTTATTTTTTGAACTTAAATGTTTTAAAAAATAGGACTATTCCTGATAGAGAACTTAAAAGGGCTAAAATTGACAAAATCTTAATCAGAAAGTTATTTATATTTTCTCGTTCAGAATAATCAATAATATGCGCTCCCCAGAGGAAATCCCAAATACGCCAAGAATCTGATCTGATGGCAGTAACTTCACCAGTAAAGGCATCGACATAAACATTAATATTATCTGTTGTTGAAGTGGCTACCTTAAATATAGGTAAATTTCTCCCTCTAAATTCAGCTCTTATCTCTGGCTTATCAATTCGCAGCGCCATTAAAGGTTTCAAATTAGTGCTTTGTCTAACTACTTCCCTCACCTCCTCTGCGTTCAGCTCATCCAGGTTTTGACCTTGAAGGTCTGTGTAGCTAAAGCCTGAATCTGTCTCCACTTTAATAATCCATTCATCCAGTCTTCTTACAAAATTTACATTTTTTCCAGAAAAACTACTTTCGACTTCTTTAAGATTTAGTTTTGAAACCTTTTGTTCAATTAAATACTGCTCCCCTCTTACCAGTTCAATTTTGTTAAAAGCGAAATATATGCCTGAGATGGTCCATAGCAGTAATTGGATAGATATTACTAAACTCAAATACTTGTGAAATAAACGAATCATTTAAACCTCATATTAAAGTTAATCAAGTAGGTCTAAAAGGATTAGTTTTTTAGCTAAGACTAACCCCAGACAAGTACTCGTGAAAATTAAATGCAAGAAAAGTGAATAAAGCGCCTAAAACGAGGGATAACATGTCGTAATGAATTTTTGGGATAACTTCTTTAGATTCTAGGTTTCTGAGTTCTGCTACTATCACAGAGATAGAAGCATAAGCTAAAAAAGATCCGAACAAAATAACAGAGGTAGTATCTGGATTGGTCATTAAATGTAAAACAGTCCAGATTGCTATACCTAAAGACATAGGATGTTTTGTGTACTTCTTTATATAAGTCGGCAAGTTGGCCGCAATAAATAAAGTAAGTGAAAAAAACATAATGTATTTTGCATAGATATAAGCTTTTCCATTAATTGAATATAGAAGGTTAGACTTACTCTCGTATCCAAATATTATTAACAGAATTCCTGCTAGGGCAACTACAGAGAACAGCCCCATGTAAGGGCCTTCCCCCAATTTATCTTTTAAATAAAACTTTAATTTCCCAATTAATGGAACTAAATGGATTCCAAAAAAAATAATTATTCCTGAATAAAACATAACTTGCTCTTTATCTTAACCTTTGATTAACAGGAGAAGAAGTTTTAGGTCCCTAAAGATCTGAAGCTATTTTCATAAATGACTGCCAAGAAAAGATTTAAAATTTTCTGAGTAAAACTTCTTTTTCTTTATTTCATCAACTTGTCCCAGGGTCTTCTCATATCTCCCTATAGGATCATCCGTTCCTTCATGATGGGGGTAATCAGAAGCAAACATGAGTAGATCTTCTGCCCCGCTAGTAAGTAACCAGCCTATATCCTCTCCAGGAAAGGGGGTAACCTTAATGTGTTTTTGAACATACTCGGAAGGAAGTAATTTTACATGGGATAGATCCTGCAACCTCCTAAATGCTCTATAAGATTGATCTAAATGTTTCATCCATGAGATTATCCAAGAAGCGCTAAGCTCAACGACAGCTACTCTCAATTTTGGAAAGCGATTGAATACCCCATCAAAAATCATAGCTGCCAAAAAAATTTCAGCGTTATAAGCAATACCCATATATGCAAGAGCATCTCTTGGGGCATCGCCCTCTTTGTGTTCTGGTACAGAACCCCCATTATTATAAAAAGGCAAAGGTACCGGATCCCAACTTCCATCTACACCAACGTGTAAAGTTATAGCTATATCTAAGTCTTCAATTTCTTTCCAAACAATATCGTAATCTGGATGGGTAAAAGACTTTCCGCCAGAAGGTGGAATTGTATCAATCAGAATTACAGAAAAATTGTTCTTTATTGCTTCTTGTAAATACTCTAGCGCAATTTCAGCTCCAAATTGAAAAGGTATATATGCGGCCCCATGCATTCTTGAATCCACTGAACAGAAAGCTGCCATACCCCTATTTAAAGCGTTGATACCACCCATAACAACTTCGTCACTTTTTGCTGCAATTACCTGATCGAAAGCACTAGTTGGAAAAACTATATGCCCTTTAAAGCCCAAAAGATCATTTGCTAATTTTCTTTCTTTTGAATCAAAAGCTCCTAAACCTTCCCATCCTTTATGATTCCAACCCATAAATTCTTCTTTTGCCTTACTCAAGACCTTTTTAGAAGAATTGCGTTCGTTAAAATTTGAAATAGCTTTATCAACTCTCTTTAACGTATCTCTATCTCCTTCGACAAAGGGCTCTAATTGATTCTTTATTTCTTTATCCGCAAATTCGACTATCCAATCTGGTCTTTCCATCATGTGCGTGTCAGCATCATAAATATCTTTTCTATGTGCATATGTCATTTCTTATCCTAAATTAAATTTATAGCTAATCTTACCACTTGATCAAAATGGTTAGAGAGAATTAATTTATTGAGTCTTCAGAGAACATATTCTTATAAAATCTGTACCAATCACTCTGAAACATTTCTTGAGGATCATATTTAAGTTTCAGTTTTAAGAACTGAGGAAACTGAGGATAAGCTTCTAAAAGTTGATCTTTTCTTGCCCAACGATGATAAGTAAGAAAATAAGAACCTTCATGACTTAAAGCTACATCTATTAAAAGCCTAAAGTCACTTTTTCCTTTTTTAATCCCCGCTTCAGAGTGGTCAACTCTGAGATTTAAAACTATGCATGCGTAATCTTGTTTTGCCCATGGTAAATAAGTCTCATCATCCGTTTTAATTAATCGGATTGTTCCGTAAATAATGTCCAGGTTTTGATTTTTATTAGCTTTTGAAAGATCATCCATAAAGTCATATAGCTTTTCCCTAGGTACATAAACTTCACTTATCATTAATGACCCTGGTTTATAGTCAACAAGGGTTTTCTCTAGAAAACTTTCATAGTTTTCATCGTAGTAACCTAACTGATGGGTATCAGTCCAATATATTTGACCGTCAGTGCTTAAATAATAATTAGTGTAGTCATCAAAGACTTGAGCTTTATCAGAATGAGCCAGTGCTATAAGTTCTTTCCATCTTTGATCAGATATCTCTCCTTGTTGCTCAGGAATAGGAGTTTCGGGTGGTACTGGTTTATAGAAAGAATATACCCCAGTTTTTAAAAAGTCTTCAGCCTTCCCATCGGTTTTAAATTGAAGATCCCCATAAAGATAATCTTCAGCAATCCTTTGGGCAGTCTTTTCAGCAAAATCCGATAATTCTATTACTTCGACGACTCGTCTAATTTTTTGCCTGGGTGTTAACCTTACATCCACTTCAGTAATTACCCCAAAAAGACCATAGCCTCCTATAACTAGGCTAAAAAGTTCAGTATTTTCTTCCCGACTGGCATTAAGCACTTTACCCTCAGCATTTATTATGCGGAAGCTTTCAACATCTTGTACCATCGGTTGAAGTTCTAGACCTCTCCCATGGATATTCGAAGACAAGGCTCCTCCTATAGATAAACGATCAGCCCCAGTTTGCTTTTGGGTAATTCCCCATGGTTTATTAGAATATTTTTGCGCTTTGATTAAGTAGTCAATTAATTCAGGCCATTGGATTCCTGCTTCTACTGTAACTATGCCCCTATTTCTATTAAATCTAAGCACATCATTCATTTCAGACATACTTAGATGCATAGTACCTTCGCCATACTGCTGGCCACCCATTGAGTGCTGACCACCTGAGATACTTATAGACTTATTATTTTTTTTGGCCTGTTTAATTAGACGTAAAACATCGTAAGTGGATTTAGGATAATGGACGGAGTCCACCAAAGTAGGATTCAGCCTAGAATGTAAGTCGTTTAGTAAATTTGGATTAGACTTAATGTCTGCAAATCCAGACTGGAACAGACCAAAACTTAAAATCAGAAGGTAACGAAGGTAATGCATCGTTTTTTTCTAAAAATTAATTTTCTTCTTTAAAAAAAATTACCAAGAAGTTAACTTTCTTTTGAAGGCCACAAAGAAATAATTAAGTAGTAACTTCCTGTGACTCCAAAGATGATCCAAGCAAAAGTCATTGAAGTCTCGGGTAAAATATTCCAAATAGGAACTTGACCTCCAACGGGAAGAATCAATTGGAAAAAATTGGATAAAATATAGATTGCTATTGCCTCTCTAGCGCCCCTACCCACATCCTGAAATCTTCTTACGGTTAAACCTAATAAAGGTAAAAAAAACAGAGCTAGAATTCCTAAAGACACGTAATTAAGTGCTTCTGGATCTAAATTTGGACCCATAGAAATTCCTAAAATAATTCCTACTACCACCCCTACTACTAGATTAAATATAAGGAAGAAGAGCATGAACCACCAGAACTCACTTCTTGTAGCCTTCCCTTCCAAATTGAAATAATTTTTAAATAAAACGTTGTCTATTGACTCACCAAATTTCATAGTCTTTACCCTTCAGTCATTCATCAAAATCAGAAGCTTGGGTCTGATGAACTCCACCGTAATTTGCCGCAGAATAATGTTGACTCTTCATTACCCATTTCCCGTTTTCTTTAACCCAGTTCATTGTGACTCTGGTCCTGTAATCGGAAGCTTGCCCTCCTGCAGTGACCATGCCTTCTGCATAAAGCCTGACAAAAACTACATCTTCTGAAAGCTGTATGGCTTCAGGATAGAAAACATTGGTTACGCCCCCTTGGTTAAATCTTTGCCACTGTTCTACTGATGAGATTGATTTTGGTTTATGGAAGCTGCCATCTGAATTGGTACCGTAAGTACCGGCTCTGCTTTCTAACGCTATAACAGCCTCATAGTCTTCATTATTTCTTGCTTCAAAATATTTTTGTACAGAAGCAAGTACCTCTTGTTCAGACTTGAGATGTCCATCTGCACTTAGCATTGGAAAAAACATCATTGCCAAAATTATGGTTATATATTTCATACGATTTTCTCCTTTTTAATTTCTATTAATTAAAAAAGCCACTGATTCTAAGATAGGTAATATTTTAGTTTTATCAGTGACCTTTAATTCCTCCATGAGCAAGTAATATTGCTTTTTTCGTATCTAATGTCCATATAAATTACAAGTACAAAAATACTACTATTTTTTAACTAATTTTTTTTGCTAATCTTACTTTGTACCTTTTCCACGATTTCTAATATCCCCAGATCATCATTTTTAAAATTGTGTTCAACCTTTCGTTGCATAAAAGACATAATTGATTTTTTGTGATCCGGGCTCAATTCAGTTTTGACCAATTCATTCCAAATATTTGGACTGACGTGTTCACCTATGTACTGCCCAAGAGCCAGCCATACCTCAAATTGACGTTTTATCCAGAATTCCCCTAAAGCTTCCCTGTGTCTTCTATGAAATACATAGAACCTAACTCTCGCATCGTCGTCTGATCTTGCTGTATTTAAGATTCCTTTTTCCACCCCTTGTTTTAATATGCTTTCAAGGTTAGCAAGGGTTAAATCAGTATGATCAAGTATTTCATTTTTTGTCCATGCTTCACCTTCACCAAAAGATTTGGATAAAGCTACAAAAACCTGAAACCGAGAGCTGTTACGAAAAAATTCAAGAAACTTAAATCTTTTTTCATTTCTAAGTTTGTCAAAAGGGTGCCTCACTTCCCATACAAGAGAATAAAACTTTGCCGCGGAGATACGGTCAGTATTGTTCAATTCCATTATTTTCCCCCCTAAAAATTATTATTTAGTTATTTAACATAAGGTTTACAAGATCTTCAACGATAAATAAGGGTGGCTGTCCTTGTTCTAAAACTACAGAGTGGAAATCTTTGATATTAAAATCTTCTCCTAATTTTTCTTTTGCTTTTTCTCTCAGTTCTAGGATTTTAAGCATGCCTACTTTGTAACTACAAGCTTGTCCCGGCCAAACTATATACCTTTCTATTTCAACTCTTACCTCAGTGTCCGACATGCCAGTAACATCCTTCATATAAGCCATGGCTTCTTCTCTTGTCCAACGTTTGTAGTGCATGCCTGTATCCACAACCAATCTAACTGCTCTAAATAATTCACTCTGCAGTACCCCTAATTCATCATAAGGATCTTCAGCTAATCCTGCTTCTAGCGCCAATATCTCTGAGTACAAAGCCCATCCTTCGCTGAAAGCTGAAGTGCCGTAACCAAATCTTCTATATAAGGAAAGATTTTCATTTTCAAGATTAAGCGCTACTTGAAGATGATGACCTGGAATGGCCTCATGAAAAGCTAAAGTTCTCATGCTGTAGGTAGGTGTTTGTTTAATGTCATAAAGATTGGCATAAAAAACACCTGGGCGACTTCCATCCAATGCAGGAGACATGTAGTAGCCTCCAGCTTGATTCTGTTCTGAGTATTCAGGAACCGCCCTTACTTCGACCTTAGACTTTGGCATATTATGAAAATAAAGTTCTGATATGTTCCACGTCTCTTCGACAATAGAATTGTAATCTGCCACAACCCTCTCTTTCCTGTCTGGCGTGTCTGAATACAAAAAGTTACTGTCTTCATTGAGAGAATTCATAAGTTGCCCTACTTTGACTTGATCTCCATAGTCCAAATCAAAAGCTATTTCCTGCATACGTTTTGTGATTCTCTCAACTTCAGAAAGTCCAATATTGTGTATATCCTCTGCGGAATAATCTGTGGTGGTGTAAACCTTGAGTCTTAGGGCATAAAATTCATCCCCGTTTGGTAAGGACCAAACCCCATGATATTGGTTAGCTTTTTTTCTGGTTTCGTTAACGAAGTCATATAGCAGTTTAAAGCCTGGAGTAACACTATTCTCTATTGCATTATCCAGTTTTGAGATTAAATCACTGGAAACCTCAGAATCTAAATTTAAGTCTTCTATTTTTCTTAAAAAAACACTTCTTAGTGGATTTTCATTTTCTTTAAAGTTAAGAAATTCTTCCAATTGACGAATGACATGATCAAAAACAAATTTTGGAGGAAATATGCCTGCTTTCTTCTGCGCATTTAGTATTTCTAGAGTTGCCTTAAAAGAATCATCGAATAAATTAAGTCTATCTATGTAAGCTTCAGCTTCCTTAACGTTCCTAATTGGATGGACGTCTGTCATAAATTCAAGAACGTTTAGATGAATACCTCCTATCTGATTTAGGGGGTAATTGTGAAAAGGAAATTCCTCTGTTTCTTTTATAAAATTAGAAATATCAAAGACAGCTATTTCTTTAGTTATTTTTTGCTGCTCCGATAAAGATTCATTTTCATAAGAAAGTAGGCGTGCTTTTAATTTCTTGGCATCAATAAGATCTTCTTCCATATCACTCAGTCCAGATATAGAGATTTTTGATTGATGATTTGTTAACCAATTGAACTTATCAACCACTCCTAGGTAAGTTAAGGATTCAGGAGAATCTACCATTTCTAATATAAGCTCTTTAGCTAGATAATGATCTAAAGAAAAAGGTTTAAATAAGAATAAATTTACTAAATAGAATATACCTACTATCAGTAGCAGTCCGAAAGAATAAAGAAGTCCTTTAAATAACTTTTTCATAACACTCTCCTTGAGTTATATATTTTTTGTATCAAAAAGTATAGTTTCATTACCTGGCGAGGGAACTTTAGGAATATATTGGGCCGCAATTAAAGAAAACAAAGCAAATAAAGCACCGATGTAAAACACCAAAGTATGTGACCATATCCATACAATTCCTAAGGCTGCAGGAATAATTACAGCAGCTATATGATTGATAGTAAAAGAAACTCCTGCACTGCTAGCGATGTCTCGTGGATCAGCTATCTTTTGAAAATAAGTACTAATTGCAATAGCCATGGCAAAGAACATATGATCTAAAATATAAAGAAAGGCAGCTAACGTAGCGTTTTGAACAAGACCGTATGCTATAAAAACAATTATTAGGCCAATATATTCAAACGTTAGTGCTCTTCTTTCACCAAACCTACCAATAAGCTCGCCAATTCTCTCAGCAAAACTCCAATTGAATGCATAATTAATTAGAAACAGTAATGTAACTTCTGCAGCACTATAACCAAACTTTTCAACCATCAGAAAAGCTGCAAAAACCACAAATATTTGTCTTCTGGCACCAGATAAAAAAGTGAGTACGTAAAATAGCCAATAGCGTTTCCTAAGTACTAAGTTCTTGTTTTGCGGCACTTTAGAAGGAAACACTGGGAACCCTATGAACATCACAAAAGCCAACACAATACAAATGCCACCTGCTATAACAAAATTTATAAAATAAGGTATTTCAAAAACTTCTAATAAGATCCACAGAGAACCATAGACCAATAAAGAGGTTAGAGAACCGACGGCTATAAGTTTTCCTAAGATCTTCGGAGCTTCCTCTTTTGATAACCATTGTAAGCTCAAGGACTGCTTTACGGCTTCGAAATAATGAAAACCGGTACTCATAACAATAGTTGTGAAATACAAACCGTAAGTAGAAGGAAAGAATCCAGTCATAGAGACCCCCAGTCCCAATAAAGCTAGAGCAAAAACTGCAAATATCTGTTCTCTAATAATAAGAATGACAAAAACGGCGGTAAAAGATAAAAATCCTGGAACTTCCCTAAGGCTTTGTAGAATACCTATCTCCACACCAGTAAAAGCAGCTTTTTCTACTACAAAGTTGTTTAACATTGCAGACCAGACATTGAAGGCAATTGGCATTGCTATAGACATAAGAATTAGCAATGTGATTGGATTAATTATTCCCTTTTTAGTTATTTCTTTCATCAAAGTGGCGAAGCTTCTATTAAAAAACCGGAAACGGTTACTGAAAAAGTTTATTTTCCTTAAGAGCTACTTCTAAAGCAAACTTATCTATACAATCCACATCATATTATATGGTACATAAACATTACCTATCAGCATTAGCTATCTTTCTGACCTTTGCTCTATTCTCTTTACAACACTTCACTACACAACCCCCAAGCCCAAAAGGACTTGATACACCAGAGAATGAGTTCTCGGCTATTAGAGCTCACAACATTTTAAAATCTCTTCTTATAGAGAATAAGCCTCATCCTGTTGGTTCTGACCTTAATAAAGTTATTAAAGAAAGACTAAAAAATGAATTAGATAAATTAGGAATAGAACACCAAGAACAGAAGACTTGGGCTTGTGCTACAAGGTTTGCTAGTTGTGCTGAAGTAGAAAATCTAATAGCTATAATCCCAGGAGAAACAAAGTCTCCTTACTTAGCACTTATGGCTCATTATGATTCAGTACCGATGGCCCCTGGAGCTGGAGATGATGGAGCAGGAGTGGTTGCAATACTTGAAGCCGCTAGAGCTCTAAAGTTAGAAGCTCCATTTAAACATCCAATTATGTTAATCCTCACAGATGCTGAGGAAAATGGTCTTATAGGTGCAGAGGCTTTTTTTAATCAACACCCTTTAGCCAAGGAAGTAGGTATTGTTCTCAATGTTGAAGGCAGCGGATCTTCTGGAAGCAGCATGGTACTCAGAACTTCAGATAGTAATGAGCTTTTAATAAAAAGTTATTCAAGCGATAACATAAGTCCTTACGGATACTCTTTTATTAAAGAAATTTTTAAGAGGATGCCTAATGACACGGATTTTAGTGTTGTTAAAAGAGCCAAGATATCAGGCATAGATTTTGCTTTTGCCGGTGAAAGGAATCATTACCACACTCCAAATGATACTGTGGAAAATATTGATCTCAGAACTATCCAGCACCATGGAGAAAATATCTTACCTTTGTCAAAGAATTTGGCATCCGTTGATTGGGATGACATGGGAGATGAATTTGTTTATGGAGGAGAAATATATGGTATTTGGACTCAGTGGAAATCTAGTTACAGTCTTTTTATTTGTATCTTCTCAGCTCTCTTATTAATCACAACTCTTATTAGGTCAAAAACCAATATAAAGAAAACAATGCTAGGTGTATTGTTTTCTCCCTTAACTTTATTAACAACAATATTGTCCGGTGTTACGGGATTTTATCTGTTGTCCTTTCTTTCTGGAAACGTAATTAGTTGGCCTGGCATAGATTGGCCTTATCGTCTGTTATTAATAGGTTCTACCACAATAGGTGCACTGATAGGAACTGTAATTAGTAGAAAGTTTGTAAATCAAAATGAGATGGTATTTGGTTCTTGGTTCTTTTGGCTCATATTGACTTTAACTATCACTATTTTATTACCAGATGCAGCCAATATATTTATTCTTCCGCTAATCTTTGCCAGCATATTATTGTTCCTTGCAAACTTCTTAAAAGAAGAGAACCGACCAATATTCTTACTTCTGACCCTAGTAGTTACACTCCCATTAACCTTAGGACTTATATTTTCTTTAGAGCAAAGCCAAGGTTATAAGTTAGTTTGGGCAGTACTACCTTTTGCAGGTCTGTACGCTTTAATAATCTCGCCTTTCTTATATTCTGTAAATACTAAATCCACTATCTCATTTGTAGGCATAGTTACCTTTGTAGCTTTAATGGCAGGAAGTTTTACTAATCTTTATACGGAGAAAAGACCTCAACATGTAAATATTCATTTTTATGAAGATCTTGATTCAGGTAAATCTTTCATTCATCTATCAGGCAATTACAAGAATAATTCATCAGATCCAGAACCTTTGATTGAACCTTTATCTTCTTTTGTAAATACTCAAGATACTAGAGCACTAACTCCATTTACTAAAGAGTATGTATTTAGATATTGGGCTGAAACAAGATCCAGCGGATGGGAAGGTCCTTCAATAGAAAAGGAAACAAAGATAGATGAGAATAAATTAGTAAAACTTAATTTATCAAGCAATAGATCTGCCAGCAGATTGGTTTTACTTTTGCCAAAAGATTCAGGTTTAAAATCCTTTCTCTTAGGATCTTTAGAAATTGAACCAGTTTTAAGTAGCTGGGGCCTCTATAAAGGCTATTACGTTATTTATCTAAATGGTATTTATGACAAGCCTGTTGAATTAACCCTCAACTTTGACTCTGATAAATCGGAAGCAAGTGCGTACTTGATGGACATAAGCACCGTGCTACCGCCACATTTAGATAAGTTGTATAAAGATAGGTCAGGTATATTTTCTCCCGTTCATAGAGGAGACCAAGCGATACTAATTAAAAAGATTTCAATTTAGTAG
This sequence comes from uncultured Gammaproteobacteria bacterium, assembly GCA_964002385.1. Lineage (GTDB taxonomy): Bacteria > Pseudomonadota > Gammaproteobacteria > Magnimaribacterales > Magnimaribacteraceae > AEGEAN-183. Next base: position 29,212 of record CAXFFS010000006.1, read on the forward strand.
CTATTTAACTTTGTTGGTATCTAGCCAATACCCACCTCCTTCAAGGTATTTTATGTGACCAGCAGTGGGCGAAGAAAAATGAGTTCCAATAATCAAGATATCTTGATTAACATACTTTTCCAGTAAAGTTTCTCTGGTCTGTTGCGCTTGTCTTTTATCGTAATCAGCTGGGCTACACCAATCTGTATTTGTCATTTGTACAGGGTGGTGAATGAAGTCACCTGTAATCAAGGCCCTCTTCTTTTTGCTATTAATAAGAACACTCACATGCCCCGGGGTATGACCGGGTGTGGGGTTCAAACTCACTTCTTTGCATAAACTATGATAATCATCAACAAACTCAACCATTCCAGCATCTACAACTGGCCGGACTGAATCAGAAATTACAGGGCCATACAAGTCCTCATTTTCATTGTCATTCCAATAAGTCCATTCTTTTTCAGCTATTAAATAACGTGCATTTGGAAAGGTTGGAATCCACTCGCCTTCCACTAACATCGTATTCCAACCAACATGGTCCACATGCAGATGTGTGCACATAACTAAATCGATTGATTCTTTTGGATAACCAGCTTCTTCTAAGTCATTTAAAAAATTTGTTTGTAAGTTGCTCCATGTAGGGATATTTCTTTGTTTATCGTTCCCAATACAAGTATCTACAATGATCCTTTTTTCACCCGTATCTATTACTAAAGCGTGTATGCTCATAATCAGATTACCTTCAGAATCCATAAAGTTAGGCTGCATCCAATCAATAGGTAAACAAGCTTCTCTTGTCGCATCCGGTAAAATAAATTTTGTTCCTCCTGTAACTTCCATTTCAACTATTCGAGTCACTAAAACATTACCGATTTTCCACTGATCCATATTATTAATATAAATATACTTTTATTAAATTTGATTTTCTCTGAAGTTGCTTCTTATTCTGTTAAAAGAATACATAAGATCTAACTACTACATTCCTGCGGCAGGGAGCTTCTTCAGGAGCTGTTGGGTCAATGCAGGCAGTGTGAAAGGACCAGCGCGATACTGAACCGTCAGTAATAGAGTCGTAGCACTTGAGCATTGAAACCTCTGTGGGTTTTTGCTGGGGAAACCAGTACCAATCATGGTTGGGACGATAGGTGAATCGTGTGGTCTCTCCAACACGATCGTCGTAGACACGATAGTTGGTGATGTACGGTTGGTTGGCGAAGGACGGCCAAGCACATAGGACGAAAGGGTTTTGGCGAACAGTCTCCATAGGCTTAGCAAGATTGATCGACATAAATCGCCTCGACATCTTTGAGTCAGCCTGTTTCTCAGTATAGTGCTGCTCGCGGCCAAAATTACGGAGGTTCTTTGTGAGAAGCTCACGACAGCGAACCCGGCCACTGTTGTCATTCAGATCGTTGTGAACAAGGTTGGCGTAAAAGGCGTTCACACCTGGGATCTTCTTGTCTTGGTCTTCAGTACGATTCCCCTTGTAGTCCTTATCAAACACGTCGTGGTTATACACAAAAGCATCCGTTGCGTCAGGGAAAAACTCCAAGAGTAGTTTCTCCATCTCTGGGTAGAACACTCTCTCAACCTCTTCTGCGTCATAGAAGTTTTCGCACTGGGACTCACAGTGTGCTAACGAGACCCCGAGCTTATCCATGCACTCAGGACTGTTGGGTGAGAGACCAGGATGGTACTCCTCCATTCTTCGAGCATCCCGCAAGACCTGAGGAAAATAGAGGCATCGTCTTCCTTGATCGCTTTCTTCTTTACTTAACGCTTTTGCTTCGTCTTTCCGTGACTGATCTTTCCATATTTGATTGGACGAGACGATAGAGTAAGACGGTTGCTCGTAGACGGTATAGCGCAGCGGAATAGCTAGGCCACCTTCAGGGGCTTCTATATTGTTCGTCTGAATATATTCCAAGCACTCTGAGTAGTTTTGAAACCCAACACCCCACTTAGTCTTGATAGGCCCGGGAGGAGCGGTTTCGAGCTTC
>CAXFFS010000007.1:0-30643 GCA_964002385.1 uncultured Gammaproteobacteria bacterium
AATCTGGTCTCGTTCTGAACCTCAGTTAGCAAAAATGAAACGGAGGCCCAGTGAACAAATAGCTGAACAACTACGATTTACTCCCTACCCTTTTGAAGATGTCACGCAGCTTGTATCTGAATCAAGTCCTGATTTGTATATGTTTTCATCGGATTATCCACACGCGGAAGGTGGTCGTGATCCTATTGGCAGGTTTAGTCGCTCAACTGAAGCCTTGACCAAAGAGGATCGAGAAAAATTCTTTTCTAAAAACTTTAAAGTTCTATATCCAAACGCTTTTGCAGTTTGATTTCCTTCTTCTTTTCTTTTATATCTTTGAGCTGGGCCGCTCTGAAACTTCCTTATGCCATCTATACAAGTTCGTTAAGACAGGATCTGGTTTTAAATCTACCATGGCTGTAGCGAAATCTATGGCTGTTAAAAGAGTAATATCAGCGATGGTGAATCTATCTCCAGCTACAAACTGAGTGACAGCTAATTCATCATTGAGTCTTTCATAAAACTTTTCTGTATTCTTATCGCTAGCTTCTTTAGCTTCTTTTATTTGTTTAAATCTACCTAATCTACCTACTATGGGACCATTCACCCATGAGATTCCTATTTGTGTCCAGAGTTCAAGCTCAAGATGACGGTTCCGGCTCTCAACATAAGCTAATTCATAAGGGGTGGAGCCAAATAAATTTGGCTCTGGATGCACCTCTTCTAAATAACGACAAATAGCGACTGATTCTGAAATACAACGACCATCATCAAGCTCTAAAACAGGAATCTTTCCACTTGGGCTCTTAACTATAAATTCTGGTGTTTTGTGTTCTCCTTTAGCTAAATCACACTGAATTAATTCAAGATGTATATTTTTTTCAGCTGCAAAGATCTTAACCCTTCGTGGATTAGGTGCGCCATTGTAATCGTATAACTTCATAGGTTTAAACTAAGTAAAAATGTGAGGGAATATTCTGGTTAACCCTTTAGATAAAAGGTCTAGTCCTTTTTTGAATTCTTCAGGCTCTGACCCAAGACCTACTCGAAAAAAATTTTCCATACCAAAGCTGTCTCCAGGGACTATAAATACTCCTTCATTGGTTCTTAAATCATGAATTAAATCAGTGCTGTTCATATCCATATCATACTCCACGAAAGCAAAACCTCCGGCTTCAGGCTTTAAGAAAGAAAGATGATTAGAATACGGTAGGATCCAGTCTGAAAAAGTTTTAAGATTTCCATTAAGTAATTCACTTGTTCTAGACCTTAATCTAGAAATAGTTTCAGGTTCCAAAACTTTAGAGGCTATATGTTGAGAAAGACTTGAACTAGCTATGGTAGTGTAATCTTTAACAGCCCAAGCTTCTTGTACAAAGATGTTATCGGAAATAATCCAACCAATTCTTAAACCTGGGTGAGAATAAGATTTTGAAAGACCAGAAGTGACTATTGTTTTTTCGTACATACCCAAAAAACTCTTGGTCTTATCGGAAGACAGTTCAGCTCCTATGTATACCTCATCAACAAGTATGTAAGCATCTACCTCTCTAGCTATCCCAATAATGTCTTTCATCTGTTTAATAGATAAAACCGAACCAGTTGGGTTATTAGGATTACATATGGAAATAACTTTAGTTTTATCTTTTACAACTTCAGCTAACTTATTTATATCCCACTCCCATTTTTCTTTTTTAATTAAAGAAACGTAATCTACTTCTGCTCCTAGTGCTTCAGCAATACCGTTAAAAGATAGATAATTAGGTGTCATCATAACCACCTTGTCTCCTTCAGAAACTGTCAATACAGCAGATAAAAAAATGGCTTCTGATGAACCAGAAGTTACTAGTACATTGTTTTCATCAAAACCATCATAAAGATCAGATATTCTTTTTCTTAATAAAGGGGTTCCCTGTGTATAGCCATAACCGATGGGTAAGTTTAAAAGTTCTTCAAGCTCCTCTGTATTCATTAATTCTTTTAGAGATAAAGGTTCGATTCCACTTTCAGTAAGATTAACCTCTACAGAATTTTCGTAGAGTGATTGGATTCTTTCCAAATCAAAGGAAGGAAATTTCATTATTTAGGAGCCTTCAAATTTAGGTTTTCTTCTTTCTAAAGAAGCTTTTATCCCTTCTTTAAAATCTTTAGTAGATTGCAGGCGCACTTGTTCGGATAGTTCCCAAGAAACTATCTCCTCTACTTGCTCAGCTAAACCAGCTCTTATAGTGGCCCTAATGGACTGGACAGCTAAGGGGCCTGCTTCAGAAATTTCTTCAGCTAACTCAATTGCTTTACTTCTTACTTCTTTTAAAGGAACAAGATAATCAATAAGACCTATATCAAATGCTTCTTGCCCTTTTAGTCTCCTACCAGTCAACATCATCATTGCCGCATTCTGAGGACCAATAACTCGAGGTAAAGTTACTGTAGTTCCAAAACCTTGATGGAAGCCTAATCTAGAGAAATTTGCACTAAATCTTGATTCAGGACAACCAATCCTAAAGTCTGCGACTAAGGATAATCCTAAACCACCTCCTATAGCTCCTCCTTGTACTGCAGCTATAACTGGCTTCTTATTCTTAAAAAGTCGGACCGCTTGTGAGTACAGGTCTGAGTAAGGATCCGCCTTATCTTGCATGTCCCTATCTTTACCAAAATTAGCACCAGCACAAAAATGCTTTCCGTCCGAGCAAAGGACTATGCATCTACAATTAATATCTTTGTCAAAATTATCAAAGCTATCAGCGATATAAGAAATAAGCTTGTAATCAAAATGATTATTTGGAGGTCTATTGATTTCCACTATCCCTACTTGGTTTTCTAAGGATACCTTGAGATCTATTTCTGCTGACATGTCTTTACTCCCTAAACGAGTTGAAAAAGTTTATTAAACTAACCCTATCTCCTGTAACTGATAATAATCCAGTTGCCATAGATACTGGAAGACTTCTATTTCCAGTTACTACTTCCTTCCAAGAAACTTCATCTGTTTCAATTTGCACACTAGAGCCTTTAATTTCGAAAGGCTGAACTTCAAGAACTCCTCTTCTAAGGAATAATGAAAAAGTTTTAAGGGAATCCGTAAATTTGATAGATAAATGCAGATTCTTGTCCATAGCTTGTTCTGGAATTAAGTTTACCTTTAACATTTCAAATACTATTTCTATGGGTAAGTTTGCAATAGTTTCTTTTGTTGGAGTAAGTAAAGGCGGTTCTTTAAAGGTTGGTAAAAGCTCTGCTGCGCTGGATAGATAATAATACCTAGCATTGGGATTAGCACTCATCTCACCTAGAGAATTTAATGCAGATGTTCTGATCGCCTTAGTTTCTTCATCATTTGGATCTTCTAACAGTAAATAATCTGTTAGCTGCAAAGCCCATTGATATTCTTTTTCATCCAATGATTTCTTAGCTGCACTAAATACTTTAGACCTACCACCTGATAATTGAATTATTCTTTCTGCTTCCTCAACTTCAGAAACTGGATTAAGCGTAGAAGGATTGCCATCAAACCAGCCTAAGTAACCGGTAAATACATTTTTAGAAGACCACTGCGGTGTTCCATAAAACTCCTTAAGAAATGGTGAACTCTTTAAATGTTCAGGTAATGTAATTTGGTTAGCTATCTGGTCAGGAGTCATGCCCTTGTTTATTAAACGGACAGTCTGATCATGAACAAACTGAATAGCATCCCTATAATCAGTTAAGTGTTTACTAATTTCTTCGGCTCCTTTTATGGGCTTACTGTGACTGGGTATTAATAAATCAGGTTCCAAATATCTCATCATATCTATACTTTTTACCCACCCTGCAAGATCTCGGTAGGGTGTTCCTCTGATGGTATATAAATTTGGGAATGCTCTGTAAAAATTATCACCGGGAAAAAGAGCTTTGTACTTGGGTATCCAAACAAATATCTGATCATTAGTCTCGCCTGGTGCATGGAACAGTTGGATATCTAAACCAGATATAGACAACTCCAGAGATTCATCAAATTTTTTAGTTGGATAAACAAGACTAGTTTGCCTTCCTTCTTTACCTATCTCTAAAAAGGGGCCTATGCCATTATTTTCAATGGCCTCTTCAGGAAAGAATGACCCAAACATTCGGGAGGATCTTTTGTTAATAATCGGCCTTAGGATTCCTAATATTCGATTTATATATTCTTCTGTGGTTTCATGCGCAATAACTTCAATTTCTGAATTATCTACAAATGCCCTTGCCCCAAAAACATGATCGCCGTGATTATGGGTGTATATAACTGCTTTAATTGGATAAGGGTTAAGACGATCAAATAAAGACCTTACCTCCCTCCCTGTTTCTATGGTTCCTGTAGTATCTATTATTATTTTTCCTCCCTCCGCTTCGACCATAATTGAGTTAGCTAAGGAATAGCCAATAGCTACATGTATTTTTTCTGAGACAGATATAACTTGTTTCTCAAATTCTTGAGAATGCTCTATTAAATCTGATGGTGCTAATGGTGGAATACTTTGAACATCTTGAGTTGAATCACATCCTAACAAGAAAAAAAGTATGAAAATGAGAGAACCTTGCTTCATTGGAATATTATAAATCTAGGAAGAGGTTTTTAGCACTTTCATCCATCTTTTTGATCTATAACGAGTGATCAGAAGAATTCCTTTAACAAAGTAATCTATGATTAAAGTAGCGAAGATCCACTGTACGGGCATTTCTAAGTAGTAAAGCAAGAAAGCAATAGGAACTCTTATTACTAATAAACCAATAATGGTTATGACAAGAGGCGATCTAGTATCTCCTGCTCCTCTCAAGGTGCTTCCAAGAGAAAACTCTAATGCCATAAAGGGTTGAGCCATTGCAAAAATCCACACAAAGATGACCGCGAACTTAACTACTTCTTCATCCTGAATAAAAAACCAAGCGATAGGTTCGGCAAAAAAAGCTAAAAGAAGACCACTCAAGCTCATTGCTAACATGGTCATTCCAGCAGCTTGATAACCACTCTTGTATGCTGCAACTGGGTCTGAAGCTCCAAGGAATTGACCTGATAATGTTGCGGCGGCCACGGAAAAACCATTTCCCAGAATAAAAGACAACATCAATATATTGACTCCAATATTATAGGCTGCTACTTCTTCTGTTCCATACATAGCAACTATCCAGAAGAAAGATAACATTCCAAATTGGAAGACGAAACTTTCTATACCTGCTGGATAGCTAATAGTAATTAATTGCCTTAGCCTTTCTTTCGTAAAAGCTCCAGCTTTTCCTAATGGTACAACTAATTTATTGGCTAACCACAAATACAGTTGAATTGCTGCACCAATTGTAAAAGAGATACCCATGGCTAAAGCAGCTCCTAGTATGCCTAGCTTAGGCATTCCATACTGACCATTGACGAGACCTAAAAGAAGATAAATTGCAATAATATTAGTAAAAATACCAATATACATCGGAGTTTTTACATCTCCGGCAGCTCTTAATGCGGCGCCTATTACCATCCCGATTGCCATAAATGGAATAAATAAAATTGAAATTGTTAAATAAGTAACAGCTAATTCTTGTGCAACTGGATCTAAACCAAAAATTCCGATAAATTTTTCTGCAAATAATACAATCACAAGTGTAGTTATAAGTGATAGTGCTATGCTAACTCCAATGGCAAGTCTGGTGACATGAGCAGCTTCTATCATATTCTTAGAACCAACTGCTCTTGCTACTAATGCTGTAGTTCCTGTCATAACAGCCATTAAAAGAGCCTGAAAGACCCAAACCATTCTCTGACCAGTACCAACAGCTGCTACTGCCTCAGCCCCTAAAGTACCCACTGCTTTAATCGAGATAACACCAACACTCGCAAAAAGTAAATTTCCTACAATTGGAGGCCAAGCTAAACCCCAAACACTTAAAGTTTCAGGATGAGTAATCTCGGTTGATTCTTCCTGAATATTTTCTTCGATATCTTTTATCTGCGACATTTGGAGCGTGGCATACTATCACACTTATTACTGGACCAACATTGAAGCAAAACCTAAACTAATCTCATGGCAAAGCTTTACTTTAACTACTCATCAATGAATGCTGGAAAATCTACTGCTTTACTCCAAGCTAATCACAATTATCTCGAAAGAGGCATGAAAACTAAGATGTTTACTTTTTCTGGTGACAATAGATACGAGGAAAATAAAATTGTTTCCCGAATAGGAATAAGTGCTGATGCTAATTCTTTTTCCGAAGCGACTGACTTATTCCAAAACCTAATAGAAGACAAAGAACTAAAGAAAATAAAATGTGTTTTGATAGACGAAGCCCAGTTTTTGAAAAAAAACCAAGTTGCGCAACTAGGCAAAATAGTTGATGAGTTGGATATAGCTGTTTTGGCGTTTGGTATTAGAACCGACTTTCAAGGAGAATTGTTTGAAGGGAGTAAATATCTATTAGCTTGGGCTGATAATCTAAAGGAGATTAAAACTGTATGTTGGTGTGGTAGAAAAGCAACCATGGTTGTAAGACTGGACAGCAAAGGAAATATTCTCAGTGAAGGGCAACAATTAGAAATTGGAGGTAACGAGAAATACGTTCCTTTATGTAGAGCACACTTTAATAAAAAAGACCTGGGTAACTAAAGAATCCCTACAATAAAACCAGTCATGCAAGAAGCCAGCAAAGCCGCCCAAAGAGCCTTTACACTAACTGCGATTAAGTCCTCACGCCTTTCAGGTACCATTGCACTCATACCACTTAAGAGTATCCCTACACTGCTAAAATTTGCAAATCCACACAAAGCATAAAGCATAATTAAACTGCTTTTTTCAGATAGGACATAAGTACTCGTATCAGCAAGATAAATATAGGCAACGAATTCATTAAGAATAGTCTTAACTCCTAATAATTCACCAGCTGCTTGAGATTCTTGCCATGGAATTCCCATACACCAAGCCAAAGGAGCAAAAATCCATCCCACTATGCGTTCCATTGTTAGAGGTTGTCCTTGGATATCAGGAAAGACACCCAGCATTGCGTTGACTAAAAATACTAAAGCCATCACTACAATTAGCATAGCCGCAACATTTAAGAAGATATCTATGCCTGATTGTGTTCCACGTGTTATAGCATCCACAGTACTTGAGTACATTTTTGAAGAATCTTCTGCAGGAAACTCTGTTTTGGTATCACTTGGGATCATCATGTTGGCATACATTATTGCAGCCGGTACCGAAATCAATGAAGCCGTTAGAAAATGACCTATGAGTCCTAAACCATAAATAGGTGCAAGCATGGTTGTATAAATCACCATGACTGACCCTGCAATAGTAGACATCCCAACTGTCATTAATATGAGAAGTTCATTTTTAGACATAGTTGCTAAATAAGGACGGACCAATAAAGGTGCCTCAACTTGTCCTAAGAAAATGTTTGCAGTAGCACTTAAGCCAACTGGGCCTCCTACATCAAGAGGTTTCTTAAAAATTACTGCAAGAGCATTGACCAAAACAGGAATGACTCTCCAGTGCCATAACAATGCTGAAATTGCTGACATTACAATGATAAGAGTTAAGCCTCCAAAAGCAAAAATAAAGGTATTGGCTTCATTGGAAATTTCGAATGGTGCATTTGGAGCACCGTCTGATAAATAGCCGAAAACAAAAGCAGTGCCATAATCATTAGCGTCTTTTAGGGTCATAACTCCATAAGACAAGTACTCAAAGAATGAAGAAATAATAGGTAAGTTAATTAACATATAAGCCAACACAACTTGTATGACCACTGCACTAACAAGATACTTAATCTTAATAGCTTTGATGTTCTCACTAAACACCGCTCCAAGTAATAGAAGTGCAAAAAATCCAAGGATAGGTTGTAAATATTCCATCATGAGATTAATTTTATTTCTTTCAGACGCTCTTGTAAGTAATCTTCTGCAAGAATTGCATCTGGATATCTCTTGGGATTATCTTCTGAACAGCAAGAGTCTAAAGTTTCAATTAGCCAGTTAGGATTAGGGTGTACAAAGAAGGGAACAGAAAAGCGTGACATATGCATAGATTCTTTTGGGGCGTTAACTCGATGTGTTGTTGAGATCAGCTTGTGATTAGTGAGTCTTTGTAGCATATCTCCGATATTACAAACTATAACCTCTGGTTCAGTATCGATTGAAATCCAATTGTTATCTTTAGTTTTAATTTCTAGTCCTGGTTGATGCCCTCCAATGAGTAACGTAACAAGGTTAATGTCTTCATGCGCTCCTGATCTCTCTCCTCTATCATCTTCTCTAACCGGAGGGTAATGAATTGATCGCATGACGCTGTTTCCTTGATTTGCTACCTTCTCAAAATATCCCTCCTCAAGATCTAGAAATATTTCTATAGATTGCAAAAGAATTTGACCTAACGAATCAAATTGGCTAAATAATTCTTTAACTTTTTCTTTGAATTCTGGTATTTCAGTTACCCATTTATTTAGAGGCATCCACTTTGTAAAAGGATGGTCATGAGGTATTGTCCTGCCAGTTTGCCAAAATTCTTTAACATCAGCTTCATAACCACCTTTAGGGGTTTCTACCTTTATTGGTGTATAGCCTCTTGCTCCACCTAAGTTTGGTTCAAAATACACCATCTTGTTCTTTTCCGAGAAAGAAAAGAATTCTTTAAATATTTCCATGACTTCATCTATAAGATGTTTATTAAGAGAATGATTGGAAATGCCGCAGAAGCCAGATTTCTCAAAATTTTGACCTAATAATAGCGAGAAATTTTTAGGGTCCTTTTTCCAAAGATCTAAAGATAAAACTGAAAATGGTAGTGGCAAAATAACAACCTCAATAAAATAAGAGTTAAAATTCTATATGAGAACGAAGAGAAATACTTGATATATGACAAAAATTTATGGATTCGGGAATGCACTAATTGATATAGAAGTTTCTATATCAGAAGAAGAGCTCAGTACACTTAATATTGAAAAAGGAAGTATGGTTCATATCAGTTCTGATCAACAAAAAATCTGGTTAAGCCAATTCAAAAATAAGATACTTAGTAAAGAGCCAGGGGGTTCTATTGCAAATTCACTCCAAGCTGCTTCAACCCAAGGATCAACTTGTCTATTTAGCTGTTCCCTTGGAAAAGACCAAGAAAATAATATTTTTATAGAAGGATTTTCTGAAAGCTCCTTCGAAGTGTTTCATCAACACTCTACTAATCCAACAGGAGTATGTTTTATCTTTGTTACTCCTGATGGGGAACGCACCATGGCTTCAAATCTATCTGCTAATGAGGACTTAAAACCTAATTGTTTAAATTTAGAGAAATTGTCAAAAAGTGACTGGTTATTATTTGATGCCTTCTCAGTGTGCACTACCAATGGACTAAAAACAGCTAAAGAAGCCTTGAGTGTTGCTAAACAAAACAAGCTCAAAATAGCTTTTGGTTTAGCAGATATAAATTTAATCCAAACTAACTTAACAGAAATTAAATGGGTTTTAGATCAACACATAGATTTACTTTTTGGTAACGAGAAAGAAATTAATCTTCTTAATAAGAAAATCAAACCAAACTGCAACATCCTATGTTCTTATGGCGCTAATGGCTGTCGGTATAACCTTATTCAAGCTAAAGCAAAAGAGACATCTATTGTTAATACAAATGGTGCCGGGGATGCACTGATAGGTGTATTTCTTTCCCACTTAGATTCTTTGGATAATGAGGGAGCGCTAAAAAAAGCTGTGGATTATGCCACTCAGGTTTGTTTGGTTGGTGGCCCAAGACTATAAAAAAACGCCACTTAAAAAAGTGGCGTTCTTTTAAATCAGGTCTTAATAATTAGAATTGATATTTAAATCCTAAGTTAATATTCCAAGCTGATTGACCATCATTATTCTGAATCCACAGACTATCATCAGGGTCAACTCCTGAGATGATAAATTGACCTGTAGATGTAACTCCATCCACCAAGATTTGTCGGCTATTGTTATAACCGTATTCTCTTACAATGCCTTTTTCATCATCAATCATGTTCAATAAATTAAGTAAATCTAAGTAAACAATGATTTTATGGTCATCAAATACATTTATATCTTGAGTGATTCTTAAATCCAATCTGCTGTACCAAGGACTATTAAATGCATTTCTTGGAGCATGGCTACCTTTGTAAGCACTTAGTCCAGTACTATTTACATGATCCATCACGGCAGAAGCAACGGCAGAACTTGTAAAAGATACATTTGGATCTGAAGCACCTGTCGGTATATAAGCAAGACTATAGTCAGCATAAAAACGTGAATTTCCAGATACGCTGTTATAACCAGGCTCATCAAAACTAACACTGTAAGGTTCTCCGGCCTTTCTTACAAAAACTAGAGAAAAACGAGTGTCATTGTTTCCAATAAGCTGAGCAGTGTAATCCAGTGTTGCTAAGAATTTATGTTCAACCATAAAACTTGACCTAGAAGCATTCAAATTTTCTCCATCCCATCTTTGAGTATAGCCATAAGCTGATTCTGCTTGTGCAGAAGTAAGTGGGTAGACGTCATTAGAATTCATGTTGGTATATGCCGTCATGAATTGAACATCACCAATTGCTTTCTTCATTATGAATGTAAATGCTTCAGCTTGACCTTTGTTTGTATTCGTTAGCCAGAAGTCACCAGCACCTGAGTAAGTGCCTCTTCCATCAGCCAATGATCCTGTTTGAGTTAGACCTAGATCTTTATAAAACACACCTTCGTTTGTTTCATCTCTGTTGTATTCAACAGTGAAGTCATACCCTTTCTCAGTGATAATATCTAAAGCTATGTTTGATCTCCATTTACTAGGCGCTTCGAACCTGGGGTCAGTTCCCTGAGCATCACCGTACCAAGCACTTCTAACCTCATAGCTACTGGTTGGTCCTAACCAGAAAAAGTGTGGGTCAGCTACACTAGCTGCTGGCATATTGCCGATAACACTACTATAGGATCTAAAACGGTTGTAGTCCGTTAAACCACCTGATCTAGAATAGGCATTTCCATACCAAACTCTAGGAATCCTTCCCATGAATAGGCCTCTTCCTCCTCTGATAGTTGCATCCACAACTCTGTCACCAAACATAGAAGTGGCGTCATAATTGAAGGACATCCTGGGTTGAATTAAATCAAAATCAAATTTCTGATTATTACCTATACCATTCCTTTCTAGGAACTTAGGGTTTAGGTGAGGTTCTGTTGGGGTAAGTACAGAATCGTATCTAAATCCAAAAGAAACAGTCAGATCATCGCTCGCATACCATTTATTTTGTATATACATGGTATCTTTTTCGATTTGAAAATCAGCTGCAGCAGTTCCAACTTGGTCATTTCCTGCAATTGGAGTATGGAATCTTAGATAAGACCAAGCTCCTGCTTCAAAGTCTTCTATGCTGTTGAACTGTATTTCACCGTTATAACGGGCAATAAACAAGTTATAGACATCTGTTTCAGCTCTTTCTATTCCAAAAGTTATGACGTTATCATCGTTGTCATAAGTAGCTTTAAAAATTAGAACGTCTTCATCTACCATGATGTGATTTGCACCACGGTACCTATCACCTCCCAAATAGACCCTATCACCACCAAGGTTAATTCTAACCTCAGGGAAAAGTCCGTCACCAAGAGAAGCATCATTTTCATCCATCTCGTACCTAGAGAACTTAAGTTTGGTTCTTAACCTGTCAGTTACATCGCTATAAAGTTCGACTGATGTACGTTCAATTACTGGCGGTTTAGCGTAGTAGTTGTTACTAAATACGGTTGCTCCACCATTATATTTACGAGGGTAATAACTTTCCGATTTTGCGTGATTAAATGTAGCCCTGTTAGCATCATTTATAACGGCATCTAACTTAATTGTGTACTCTTCATGCGTTTCTGGAAAAGAAGCTCCGTTAATTACACCAGCATCATAGCCGTAGGTATTCATGGCTATACTTTTAATCTGATCGGCCATTGCAGACGTTACATATTCTGCTTTGTTCTGAGCATTGCTATCGATAGTTCCGTAGAGAGCTGGATTTGATCTTTCAAATTCTTCATAACCAGCAAAGAAGAAAAGCCTGTCCTTAATTATCGGACCTGAGATCGTAAATGTATTAATTTCCTCATCAAATTTAGGATAGTCAACTCCATTGCTGTCTTCTCCTATATTGTCTTCATTTCTTTCAGAAAAATAGTAAGAACCATGAAAATCATTTGATCCAGATTTTGTTACCACAGCTATAGAGCCCCCAGTGTTGTTACCACGAGCGACATCATAAGGCGTTATGTCTATAGATATCTGATCCACAAAATCTAAACTGATCGGGTTACGCATGGTTCCAAACCCATTAGCATTTAATCCAAAAGGGTCATTGAAACTTACACCATCAATAGTAAAGTCGTTAAACCTGTTGTTTGCTCCCATCACAGAAATTTCTGTGTATCTACTTGAAGCACTGTTAACAGAAACTCTAGGATCCATTTTAGCGAAATCACCAATAGATCTATTGATTGTAGGCACAGCATCCATCTCTGCTCTTGTTAGGAGAGTTCCAGATCCTGTTTTTACAATTACAGAACCAGCTGATGCAGTTACCACCAACTCTTCAGCGTCCGACCTTGAAAGCGTAACTGAAACACTTTCAGTTTCATTCAGCGATAAATAAACTCCTTCAAGCTTAGCGGTTTGATAGCCTGGTGAAGAAACAGTAACTTCATAAGGACCACCAACCGGTAGGAAAGATAAGGAGAAGTTTCCTGAAGCTCCAGAAGTTGTAGCTTTGGTTATACCCGTTGGAGTGTGTTCAACTAATACTGATGCTCCTATAACATTTACATTTCCCCGTAATGAAGAAGTAGTGTCTACATCTGAAAACACTGGAACTGAAGCAAACATGAAAGCTAATAAAGAAGAGAAAAGAAATAATTTTTTAAAACTTGTCATAAAGACCCCCGATAATTATTAAAAAACACTCAAATCAAAAATTATTCTAAGACATCCTTTTGGATTGACTAAGACTAATTAATAACTTTTAAGTGTTTAACCCCAATTTTTTCACACACACACCGTGGAAATATTAAAATATCTAGACGAAATAATACCTTCTTTAGTTCACAATGTGAAATGATCAAATTAATATTTTTTTATGGCTACTTTTGTATGTATCAATGACCTCTCAAGTCACGCTGGAGAAGCCCTCAACCCCTAGAAATTTATAGAAAAAAGGGTATCTGGTGGACAAGTCTCTAGTTTGTTCTTTTACTCAGAATCAGTTAGTGAAATCTTATCCTTACTAAAATAATTCCTTAATGCCTCAGGAACCTTGATGGATCCATCCTCAAGTTGATTAAGTTCAATAATTGCTAATAAAGTTCTTCCAACCGCTAAACCAGATCCATTAAGTGTGTGAACTAGTTCGTTAGAGTTTTTATCATTATTCTTCCATCTTGCATGCATCCTTCTTGATTGAAAATCCCTAAAATTACTACAGGAAGAAATCTCTCTGTAGTTCTCTTGTGAAGGGATCCAAGCTTCTATGTCATAGGTTTTAGCTGCACTAAATCCTAGATCACCAGTACAAAGAGAAACTACTCTGTAAGGAATCTCTAGAGCTTGCATTATTACTTCAGCATGCGAGGTTAATTCTTCTAAAGCTGCCTCCGAATTTCCTCCCTCCACTACTTGCACTAATTCTACCTTTTCAAATTGATGAACACGCATTAACCCTCTAGTGTCTTTTCCATAGCTACCAGCTTCGCTTCTAAAACAAGGAGTATGGCTCACCCATTTAATAGGAAGTTGCTTGGAGTCAATTATTTGGTCCCTTAACATATTAGTGACAGGAATTTCAGCTGTCGAAGTTAAGTAATAATTTTCATCCCCTTCAATTTTAAAAAGATCTTTTTCAAATTTAGGTAACTGTCCTGTTCCGATTAGAGAATCAGAGTTAACTATGTAAGGCACATACAATTCTTCATATCCATGCTCTTTTGTATGTAAATCCAACATAAATTGCGTAAGAGATCTATGTAAACCTGCTAGATCTGATTTCAACACAGAAAATCTAGAGCCCGTAATTCTTGAACCAGCTTCCATATCTATTCCACCTATTAACCGTCCAATTTCTATATGATCTTTAGGTTGAAAAGCAAACTCTGGAATACTACCCCAGGTACGTATCTCTAAATTATCCTCTTCAGAACTACCTACTGGTACATCAGGGTCAGGAATATTTGGAAGTCCTAAACTAAAAGAGTTCAAATCTTCCAGAATTGAATCTAACTTACTAGACTTCTTTTTAATGTCTTGACTTAAAGTAGTTGCTTCTTTTTCTTTTGCTGAAGTATTTTTTTTTGCCGTCTTTAATTTTCCAATCTCTTTAGATATTCCATTTAAAGAAGCTTGCATTTTTTCCGTATCAGATTGCAATGCTTTTCTTGTTTCTTCTAATTTTTTCCAGACATTCAGATCAACTTCAAACCCTCTTTTTTTACAAGCGTCTTCAACTAAATCAAGTGAATTTCTTAATAATTTTGAATCTAACATAAGTTTGGGTGCTTAATTGACATTGCCTCTATAGCTAACAATATCAGTTCCTTCAGGAATAATTAACTTAAATTCTTCAGTAGGAATTCCACTTATAGAAGCTTCTTTGAACTTTAGTGAAACAATTTGCCCAAATGAAT
Organism: uncultured Gammaproteobacteria bacterium; assembly: GCA_964002385.1. Taxonomy (GTDB): domain Bacteria; phylum Pseudomonadota; class Gammaproteobacteria; order Magnimaribacterales; family Magnimaribacteraceae; genus AEGEAN-183. The sequence goes on from CAXFFS010000007.1 coordinate 14,633, forward strand.
CTAAATATCTTAGTGAATAAAAAACACTATTTTTAATAGTGATGTTTATCCATCTAATGAAGCTCTCTTCTTTTTTGCTAGTTAGGCTGCAGGTATAGCTGTTCAAATTACTTTCACAATCTTTAACATCAAAGAGCCCTTTTATTTCTTCAAGATTGAGAGTAAATAGTCCTATGGGTGTTTCACTTAACAGTTCATCTAAGGGTTGAACATTCACTTGTTCTAGCTCTGGATCGTACCTATAAAAATCCTCACCATCTGAAAACATTATTTCGTTAAGTGGCTCATAATAAGAAATCTTAAATTTTCCTGACCTGTGAGCTATTATCTTGCCTCTAACCAGCCTTCTTTTTTTATCATGAATGGTTATTTGTTCAAAATTAGCTGAAAAGAATTTATGAGTTCTTATTGAATTAAATAGGTAATTTGGACCTTCAATAAGCCTTACTTGGCTTTCTAAACTAGGATTTGTAGTGTCCCTAGTATTGTTAACTGTATCAACTTCATCAGGCGAGGCGTTTAAGCTTGGAATTAAAAATAGAATAGAAGAAATAAGAGAAAAGGAAACTAAATATCTCATAACTAAAAAAAGTTATAGTAACAGTTAATCTTCAGGTGGAGGAGCCACTAGGACCTCCCTATTCCCATTAGCTGCCATTGGGGTCACTACTCCAGCTGCTTCCATTGCTTCAATTAATCTTGCAGCCCTGTTATAACCTACTCTAAGTCTTCTTTGCACTGCTGATATAGATGCTCGTCTCGATTGAGTAACAAATAAAACAGCTTCATCATAAAGTTCATCTGCCTCGCCATCTTCATTAGGGTCTACACCAGAAGGAATCCCTGGCATTCCTATAACGGCACCTTCTTCTTGTGTTACTTCATCTATGTAAATTGCTTTACCTCTTTGCCTCCAATCTTCAGCTACTCTTTCGACTTCATCATCTCCTACAAAGGCTCCGTGAACTCGCTGTGGAATTGAGGTACCTGCGGCTAAATACAACATGTCTCCCTTCCCAAGTAACTGCTCTGCCCCTCCTTGATCGAGAATTACTCTAGAATCCATTTTTGAAGCTACCTGAAAAGCTATCCTTGCAGAAATATTGGCTTTTATAAGACCAGTTATAACATCAACTGAAGGCCTCTGAGTGGCTAAAAGCATATGGATTCCAGCTGCCCTCGCTTTTTGCGCAATCCTTGCAATTAATTGTTCTGCGGTCTTACCAACTATCATCATTAGATCTGCTAATTCATCTACAGCTAAAATAATATTGGGAAGATTTTCTAAGTTAGGTGGCTCCGTTTCTAATTCCTCATCCTCTTCTTTCTTCCAAAGGGGGTCTTGTATGGGTGTACCTGATTTTATTGCTTCAGATACTTTCTTATTGTATCCATTGAGATTCCTCACTCCCAGCTGAGCCATCAACTTATATCGCCTTTCCATCTCATTCACGCACCAACGCAAACCACTGGAGGCTTCTTTCATATCAGTAATCACTGGACACAATAAATGCGGTATATCTTCATAAACTGACAGTTCCAACATTTTTGGGTCTATTAAAATTAATCTAACCTGTTCGGGACTCGCCTTGAAGAGGATGCTTACAAGCATTGAATTAATTGCTACAGATTTACCTGAACCAGTAGTTCCTGCAACAAGTAAGTGAGGCATAGAAGACAGTTCAGCAACTACTGCCGAACCACTAATATCTTTTCCTAAAGCCACGGTAAGAGGACTTTTTGAGTCATCATATTCAGTACTAGAAAGGACTTCGCTTAAAAGAACTGGTTGTCTATCTTCTCTAGGTACTTCTACTCCAATCGTATCTCGACCTTCTATAACCTCAACTATTCTTACACTTGTTTTCGAGAGCGAGCGAGCCAGATCTTTATGAATGTTAGAAATTTGATTTACTTTTAACCCAGTGGGAAGCTTTAACTCTAGCCTGATAACCACAGGACCGGGCTGAATCGATTCAACTGTTACGTCATCAATGCCATATTCTGAAAGTTTACTTATAACTAAGTTACCTAATTGCCTGAGGGAATGTTCAGACGTCTCATCAGAAAGCTCTTCTGTTTTTTTATCCAACAAAGAGAGCTTGGGAGGATTCGCAGCTTCTTTGTATTCAAAAAGTTCTTCTTGTTTTTCTTGTTGAACTCTATTACTAGTTTCAATCTTTTCCTTTGCTTCAATGACTTCAGGCGCTTTTATCTTTTCTTTTTTCTTAACTTCCTCTAAAACCCTTTGTTGTCTATCAACCTTGTCTTGTCTCAGTCTTTGTTTTTCTCTAATTCTTGTTAGAAAGTCTGCAGATTTCTCTCCGAACTCACCCCCAAATTCTATTAAATATTCTTGTGCCTTAATTATTAAGGTTGTCCAAGATATTTCCAAAGATAAAGTAAGTCCTAACAAGCCTAAACAAATGAAAAGAAGACTGCTTCCTATAAAACTTAAGGGCTCTAAAGTATAAGAAGAAACAGCAGATCCTATTAAACCTCCTGTATCTTCTGGTAAGAAAGAGCTACCAGGCTCTATAAATATTGATAATAAGGTTGAACTTGAGATTAAAAATAAAGACCACCCTAGAATTCTAATCCCTATAAGTCCTGAATAAATTTGTGAAAACTGTATTGGCCTTCTAAAAAATATGAAATGTCTTATAAGTGGCCACAGTAACCAATAAGGTACTAGATAAGCCATATACCCAACAATCGTGAATAGGAAATCGCTTAAATAAGCTCCCCAAGAACCGACAGCATTAGAAACCCCAAACTCCTCCCCTACCAGAGGATTAGAAAAAGTTTGAGAGTTCCAGCCAGGATCTTGAGAAGAATAAGTAAAAAGAGAAATTATTACGAATATCCCAAGAAAACCTTGAACAATTAGTAGAGATTCAAAGAAAAGTTGGTTTAGTTTTAAGCGAGAAATAGAGACAGCCTGTTCAGCTGATTTCTTTGTTGCTTGAGCCTTTTTTGCCACTTGCAGTAATATGTTTTCCGTATTGTATAGATTATTTAAAGCTTGTTCTAACTTTCAACAATAACTTATTATCATTTCGAAGTTATAATTTAGACCATGGAAGATAAGTTAAATAGAAAATTAATAATACTAGGATCCGGACCGACTGGTTATACCTCTGCAGTTTATGCTGCTAGAGCAGGACTTAATCCTTGTGTTATTACTGGGATGGAACAAGGTGGTCAATTGACTACTACCACTGATGTGGAAAACTGGCCTGGAGATAGTGACGGACTTCAAGGACCTGAATTGATGGAAAGAATGTTAAAACATGTCGAATCATTAAACGTGGAAGTTATTGTTGATCACATTGAAAAAGCAGAGCTCCTCAATCACCCTTTCACGTTGCAAGGAAATATCAAAACTTATGAATGCGATTCACTGATTATAGCAACAGGAGCTTCGGCTAAATATCTGGGACTGCCTTCTGAAGAAGCTTATTTAGGTAAAGGTGTGAGCGCTTGCGCAACTTGTGATGGATTTTTTTATAAAGACAAGAAGGTAGCTGTTATTGGTGGTGGTAACACAGCAGCTGAGGAATCTCTTTACTTATCCAATCTCTGTTCTTCTGTAATTCTTATTCATAGGAGAGATGAATTAAGAGCTGAAAAAATCCTTCAAGAGAGGATTTTTAAAAAAGTTGAAGAAGGGAAGATAGAAATTCTATGGGATCATGTTGTAGAAGAAGTTTTAGGAGACAGTAATAAAGTTACAGGCCTAAACTTAAAAAACATTAAAAAGGATGAAACAAGTCAATTAAATCTTGAAGGTGTATTTATTGCAATTGGTCATAATCCCAATACTGATATTTTTAAAGATCAATTAGATATGAAGGATGGTTACATACAGATTAATTCTGGACTTGAAGGTAATGCCACTTCAACAAGTGTAGAAGGCGTTTTTGCTGCTGGAGATGTTTCTGATCACATTTATAGGCAGGCTATAACTTCTGCTGGTTTAGGATGTATGGCAGCTCTTGATGCGGAGAAATACCTATCTGAAAATCAATGAAGCATTTAAAAGTAAAAAAAGAAGGACATATATGTTGGGTTTATTTAAATAGACCTAATTCATTAAATGCTCTTAATACAGAAATTCTTCGGGAGCTAACTGAGTTTAATGCTTCTTTAAGATACGACCTGGAATCTAGAGTAGTTATCTATACTGGCACAGGAGATAATTTTTCTTCAGGAGCTGATTTAAAAGAAAAACGAGAGTCTGTCACCAGACTGGAGGCTTGGAGAAATAACTTCGGTAAACCTGCAATTTGGTCTTTTTTAGAAGTAGACCAAATAACTATTGCAGCAATAAATGGCTATTGTCTAGGTGGAGCAGCATGTATTGCCTCTGCTTGTGACTTTAGGATTGCTTCTGAAACTGCAATTCTTGGTTATCCGGAAATAAACCTAGGCATAAACCTTAACTGGCTAGGCCTTCCATTAGCAGTTAGGTTAATTGGTCCTGCTAAGGCAAAAAAAATTGTCATAAGTGGTGAAAATGAGAATGCCAGTACCCTTTTATCTTGGGGTTTCTATGATGAAGTTCATGCAAAAGATAAATTAATGGAAGCCGCTAATAAAATGGCAAACTTATATGCTTCAAAGCCACCTATTGCTGCTCAAATGATTAAAAGAAGCGTTAATGAATTAACCTACTCAGGGGACGATGCAATTATGCACATGGATTATGATCAAACGCTTTTAACTCATGAAACTAAAGACAGGAAAGAAGCCATCAAGTCCTTCTTTGAAAAGAGAGACCCAGACTACAAAGGGGATTAAGCAGGCCTTTTTGTTAAGAAATTTTTAGCTTCTTCGTATTCTTCAACTAAAGTATCAACAGCTTCCCTAACTGTTGGTACTTCATGTAAATTACCAATACCTTGTCCTGATCCCCAAATATCTTTCCAAGCCTTTTTTTGATTGTCTCCTGGACCAGAGCCGAAGTTCATATCATGTTTGTCAGAATAAGGTAAGTTGTCTGGATCAAGTCCTGCCTTAACTACACTGGGTTTAAGATAATTCCCATTAACTCCTGTAAAGGTAGCAGAATACATAATGTCATTAGCATTACTGTCAACGATCATTTCTTTATAACCTTCACTTGCATTTGCTTCTTGTGTAGCTATAAATCTAGTACCAATATAAGCCAGATCGGCTCCCATTGCTTGAGCTGAAAGAACAGAAGCCCCATGAGAAATACTTCCAGATAAAACTATAGGTCCATCAAAAAATTCTCTTACTTCCCTAACTAATGCAAAAGGACTTAGGGTACCAGCATGGCCTCCAGCTCCAGCACAGACAAGAATAAGGCCATCTGCTCCCTCATCAATTGCTTTTTTTGCGTGTCTTATGTTTATCACGTCATGAATCACAGCACCGCCATAACTATGCACAGAATCAACAACGAATTGAGGAGCTCTTAAACTTGTAATAATTATTGGGACTTCGTGCTCTACACAAACTTCCATATCGTGCTCTAAACGATTATTAGAATGATGACATATCTGATTAACTGCAAATGGAGCTACTATCTCTTCTGGATTATTGTTCTGATAGTCATCTAATTCTTTCTTCATCATGGTGATCCATTCACCAAGCTTTTCTTCAGGTCTTGCATTCAATGCGGGGAAAGAACCTACTATTCCAGCTTTGCACTGTGCCAGTACTAATTCTGGATAAGAAACAGTAAATAAAGGAGCTCCAATTACAGGAATTCTAGTTTTATCTTTTAAAAAACTAACAACATCCATGTTTTTATCTTATTGACTTGATACCCAAAAATACATTGCAACTGTCAAGCATGCAATTATAAGAAGAGCAGCCATTGCATCGACTTTACTATCCTCTTGGTCTTCTGTCTTTTTCTCAGTATCTAAATCTGACATCCTTTTTCCTATTTAAATTTTTACTAATACTCTACCGACTTGATTTCCAGACAATATACTTTCGATTTCTACTTCAAGATTATCTAGAGAAACTTCTTTAGTACTTTTATCAAGTCCTTCCAAAGCCCAATCATGAGCGAAGTGTTCCCATATATGCTCTTTATCTTTTAAAGGAATTTCAACCGAGTCTATACCTATTAAAGCGTTGCCCCTCAAGATGAATGGAAAAATAGAGCTTTCAAAAGAAGGACCTCCAACTAGTCCACTACATGCAACAGCACCACCAGGACTTAATGATGTTAGCAAAAGACTTAAAATTTCGCCGCTGGCTACGTCGACTCCAACATCCCATAAACTTTTTCCAATTGGTTTTCTGGCAGTTTCTGCTAGTTCTTCTCTACTTAAGATATTAGAAGCTCCTATAGCGTGTAGAAAATCTGATTGGTCATTTTTACCTGTCACTGCTGTGACTTCAGATCCGAGTTTTGATAAAAGCATGACTGAAATGGAACCAACTCCACCTGTAGCCCCACTAACTACAGATTTAGTATTTTTTAGGCCTGTATATTCTCTAAAGCTATCGAGAGCATGAATAGACAATCCAGCTGTTAACCCTGCAGTTCCAAGAGACATAGATTCCTTTGCAGTTAAGCCTTTAGGTAAGTGAACTGCCCAACTGGATGGCACTCTGATGTACTCACCAAAACCTCCAGATGTATTCATGCCCAGGTCATATCCTGTAACTATAACCTCATCTCCTTCTTTAAAATCTGATACTCTAGATTCAGCTATCTTCCCAGCTGCGTCGATTCCTGGAGTGTGTGGATAATTTCGTGTAACTCCCGGCATACCAGAAGCAGACATTGCGTCTTTGTAATTTAATGACGAGAAATCTACCTTTATTAATAAATCTCCTTCAGGTAGATCCGCTATAGGTTTTTCAACAATCTTTAAGCTAAACTTTCCTTCTGTTTCGGAAGCTTCTAAAGCTCTAAAAGTTGAAGTCATATTCTTCTTTAAGTTATGAATCTATCTTTGTTAAATATATCCAGTATTTTATATACACCCTTTTCAACTATCACTTCAGCTGCTGAACCAATTCTTGCTGTAAAAGGCTTTTTTTCAAAATACTGAATTTCTAGAAGCTTAAATTTACTTGCCAACTTCAAAAGGTAATCATCCGAGGTTCCTATTTCATCTATTAAACCAAGTTTTTTTGCTTTATCTCCCTGCCAAACCTCTCCGGTAGCAACCTTAGCTACTTGAATTTTAGATCTGTTTTCTTTAACAAAATCTTTAAATACAACATGTAGATCTTCCAGCTCAGAGATAAATTTTTCCCTTCCTTGCTTAGTATTTTCTCCAAGAGTAGTAAGGGTTCTCTTAAATTTTCCAGCAGTATGCATTTCTATATCAATATCTAGTTTTTTTAGAAGCCTATGAAAATTAGGAAGCTGGGCAATGACGCCTATAGATCCAACTATGGCCCAAGGAGCTGCTACTATCTTAGTAGCAACGCAAGACATTAAATAACCTCCACTCGCTGCTATTTTGTCTATACAGACTGTAAGCTTAATTTTATTATCTACGAGTCTCTTAAGTTCAGCAGCACATAGTCCATAAGCATAAGCAGAACCTCCACCACTCTCAACTTTTATAACTACTTCTTTGCATTTAACCTGGGAAGCAATAATGGCATTAATCTCTTGTTTAAGTTTACCAACAGCACTAGCTTGTATATCGCCTTTAAAATCTAATACATAAACTATTTCTTTAGACTTACCCTTAATTTCTTTCTTCTTTTTCTTATTTCTTTCCTTCAAAAAACTTTTATACGCCTTAGGGTCCATTTCAGCACTCTTTAGAGTCACCCCTATTTCTTCTAATTTATCAGATAAATTCTTTACGATTATCCTTCCTTTATCTGTTTCTTTCCTATGCTTAGTGGAACTACTAATCATGAGAATAGGAATAAGAATTACTAATAAAACAGTAATAATTTTCAGTAAGAAGAAGCCGTAAGCAACTAATAGATCTAGCATAAACTATTTAGGTGCCATCCTTATTCCACCATCTAAACGTATGGTCTCTCCATTTAAGAATGGATTTTCTACTATGTGTTTAACCAGCGAAGCATATTCCTGAGGTAATCCTAGTCTTTTAGGAAATTGAGTCATTTCAATGAGAGGGCCTCTAACCTGATCAGTAGCCATAGCCATCATAGGAGTATCGAATATGCCTGGAGCTATTGTGTTAACCCTAATTCCCATCCGAGCTAGATCTCTTGCTATTGGTAAAGTCATTCCAACCACACCCGCTTTACTGGCGCTGTAGCCTGCTTGTCCTATTTGTCCGTCAAAAGCTGCTACAGACGCGGTATTAACTATTACTCCACATTCACCGTCTTCTCCAGGTTCGTTATTACCCATTTCAACCGCGGCTAACCTTAATACATTAAAGGTACCTATTAGATTTATATCGACTACTGCTTTGAAGTATTGCAATGGATGAGCACCGTCTTTACCAACTGTCTTGCTTGCACTTCCAATACCTGCACAATTAACAACAATATGTATACCTCCAAATTGCTCTACAGTTGCCTTAATACAGTTAGTAACAGAATCTTCATCTGTTACATTAGCAATAGCAAATGCCGTTCCATCCCCTAAGCTTTCTGCTGCCTTCTTGGCGTTTTCTTCATTGAGGTCAACTAACATAATTTTAGATCCAGCAGCTAAGAGCTTTTCAGCTGTTGCCAAGCCCAAGCCTGAAGCTCCTCCGGTTATTAGCGCTACTTTGCCTGAAATATCCATAGATTCTCCTGAAATTTTTATGTAAGGGACGCGAATATTACACGATAAAGCTTTCTTTAAAAACTCTTGAAGGTTATTTTGCACCTAGAACCAATTATCAAAGACCAAGGCGCACCAATTGAATGCAAAAAAAACAAAAAAAAACCTGAAAAGTTGGCATAAATCTTGCATTATAATTAGTGATGGTGTTTATTTACTTTACTAAGAGGTTTAAATGATGAAATTTAAAAAAATTGCAGTTTTATTACTTGCCAGTATGAGCTACATGTCTTTAAGCGCAGCAGAGGTTGAATTCAACGGTGCACTTACTAATGATTATATTTGGAGAGGCATGAGTCAATCTGCTGAAGATCCAGCTGTGTCAGGTGGTTTTGATGTTACGTCTTCTAAACATGGTGCTTATGTTGGTGCTTGGGGCTCTTACGTTGATTTTGACAGTGAAACCAATACAGAAGTTGATTTTTATTTCGGTTATGCAGATGAATCAGCTAGAGGAGTAAGCTTTGATGTTGGCTATATTAGTTACAACTATCCTTCTGAAGGTGAATTAAAGTTCGAAGAGATTTATGTAGGTCTCGCATACAAGTGGGTAGGAGTACTTATATCTAAAGGCCTTGAAGATGCTCCTGATAACACAGAATGGTCAGTAGCCTTAGGGGATTCAGGTCTTGGAGTTACTTATGGTGATTATGATGGTGTAGGCAAATATAAGCTTCTAAGTTTTGATTTTCCAAAAGAGTTTGCTGGAATGACTTTTGGAATTGGCTTAAGCGATTTTGATGGTGCAAACGGCAACGCTGATGAAGATGGGTTTGTAATTACCTTCTCAATGTAAATTACAAAAAAATATAAATTTTAAAAGGGGTTGGATGCTTAGGTATCTAACCTCTTTTTTTTAAGTATAGAAATTTAAAAAGGTTCTGAAGTTCTGTAAAGGAGAGGCATACATCTCTAGAGCTTTGTCTAAAGTAGTATTATCTAAATCTTTAAACCTGTTTAAAAACAAATTCTCTTTTCCTTCAAAAAATTTTTCCTGTCCTTCTATCAAACCTAATGCTTGAGCAGCTATATAGTTGCTGGGCCACAATTTATAATTCAGAATAATCTCTCTATCAATTAGCTCAGCTAGATCTTTAATATTTTCAACATCACTATGACCATCTAGACTTTCAATAATATTCTTTCCTATGTGAAGGTGCACCCTACCCTTACTTTCTTTTATGCCTTTTACCAGTTCACTTAAATCTCTTTTATTATTTTCTTCATAAGATAAATCTTCCCAACCTTCCCACCCGATAGCTTTAGTAATATCTAGAGGGTCGTATTCATAAGATATCGAAACAGGGGTTAAATTTACTTGTTTTATCCAGCTTTTTATTTCTGTATTTTTCCTCTCAGCTAAATAAAGCATTTTAAGCACAGCAGGATCAGTGCGATCATCTCCATCAATAGCCCTGCCCTCTAACTGAGCAATCCATACACTCTCTTTATCCTTATTTAAAGAATGATCTATGTACCTAGAAAGGTTGCTGAGTTTTTTTAATGTCTCCTTTGCTCCTTTTATATTCCTGTGTACTACAAAGCTTTTATTTAATCTCATTATTTTTTCAAAAAAGCTTGAATCAAGAAGATTATCTCCGATAGCTATTCTTACAGTTGGCATGCCTTCCAAGTACCTAGCAAAATTTAGAAATAAAGAGTCCAGAGCTATATCTCTGTGATTAGAGATATATAAAGTTGGTTTTGTATTTAAGTTTTCGACACCTGAGTAAGTAAAGCCATCCGTTGTTCTTTCAATCATCTGTTCAACATAGGGAACTAAATTATCCTGAAAATCTTTAATACTCCTACTTCTACCAAAACTTTTTTTAAAGTTTCTTTTAAATAAAATAGAACTTAAATTTGGAAAAAGATTTAGTAATGAAGGGTATATTTGACTGGAAATTACCTGATGAAATATCTTGTCTCCAATTAGTGATTCTATGACTTCTTCAACCTCATCATCTGAATAAGGAGATATAGAACCAAAAGTATCTTTAATGTTATTCAAGTTTTTATTTTGAACCTTAATATTGCAAGACTGATATTATTGTTAACTTAAAAATTGGTCAAACCAATTGGTATGAACTCAGAGAATATACACCCCTTCTTTCAAGGTTTTAATTTTTTTAGCTTTGTGCATAGAGGCGGAGCAGAAGAAGCTACCGAAAACACTTTGGAAGCATTTAAGTATGCTTCAGATATGGGATTTATTTTTATGGAAACAGATATTCAAGGGACCAAAGATGGTGAGATTGTGGTTTTTCATGATTATGACTTAAGCAGAATGGCTGGAATAAATAAAAAAATTGAGGATTTAACCTTTAATGAAGTTAAGCAAATTGAACTTATCGGTGGAGGCAGAATACCTTCTTTAGATGAATTGTTATCAACATTCCCTCAACTTAGGTTCAATATAGATTTTAAAACTGAGAATTCGATTGAGTCGGGAGTTAATATTATTCTGAATCAGAATGCTCTCAACAGAGTCTGTTTAGCATCTTTTTCTACATCCAGACTAAACAAAATTAGAAAGTTAGCTGGTCCTAACTGCTGTTCTTCAATGGGACAATCAGAAATAGTCTATCTATTGTTGAAAAGCAGACACCTACCAGTTGCTAGAGTTAATGGTCACTGTGCTCAAGTACCAACTTCACAGTGGGCAATTCCTATAGTTACCAAAAAGTTTATTGAGTATGCCCATAAAGAAAATAAATTTGTACACGTTTGGACTATTGATAAAAAATCTGAAATGGAGGAGTTGATAGAGCTTGGAGTAGATGGCCTTATGACAGATAAACCTAGTACCTTGATGGAAGTAATCAAGGAAAGGAATCTGATCTAGTTCTTATCTGGAACCATCCAAAGAAGTATAAGTCCAGGAATAAATAAAATTAATAAACTTAAGATGCCATAACTAGGACTTCCGGATACAAGCGCTATTCCTGAAACCATGAAGGGACCTATAAAAACTGAAGACTTCCCTATGAAGTTGTAGAATCCAAAGAATTCAGCAGCTTTGTTCTCAGGTATTAACGTACTAAAAAAGGATCTACTGATGGCTTGAACTCCTCCTTGAACTAATCCAACAACTGAAGCTACGACATAAAATTCCAAGGCCGTATCCATTTGAGCACTAAACAACACCACAAATATATAAACAATAATGGCAAAGGAAAGAGAATATTTGTAACCAAATTTATCAGCATAGTAACCAAAGACTAAAGTGGCAGGAAAGCCAATAAACTGAGTAAGTAATAATGCTTGGATCATAGAGGTAGCTGATAAACCTATATCTGACCCATAAGAAGTGGCCATTCTTATGATGGTATCTACACCATCCATATAAAGAAAATAAGCCAAAAGAAAAATTACAGCACTTTTATATTTTTTTATAGACCTTGCAGTATTTAATAGATTTGCAAAAGCCTCAGTGATTACCGTGTATATAGGTTTTCTGTCTATATTTTGTATTGGTTCTTTAACCTTTAAGTAGATTGGTAAAGAAAATACAAACCACCATATAGCTACAGACATGAATGACCATAAAACTGCTTCAATTTGGTTTTCCAAACCAAACCAACTTGGATAAAGAAACATGACCACGTTAAGAAGAAAAAGAATACCTCCCCCTAGATAACCAAGAGAAAAGCCAAGGGCAGAAACACGATTTCTTTCTTTTTCTTTTGAAACTGTTACTAAAAGAGAATCATAAAAAATGTTTCCTCCTGAAAATCCTATAACACCTATGCCATAGAAAATTACAGCTAATTTCCAAGAGCTTTCCGGTATAAAAAATAAATAACCCGTTGCTATAATTCCTAAAAAAATAAAGCTGAATAAAAATTTTCTCTTGGAATCTCCAGCATCAGCAAAAGCCCCTAAAATAGGAGCGCTAAAAGCAATCAATAAACCTACCAAAGAATTAACAGATCCAATAGCAAATGTACTTTCAGCATCAGAAAGGTCTGAAGCCCAATAACTTTTAAAGAAAATGGGGAAAAAGCCAGCCATGACAGTAGTAGCAAAGGCTGAATTAGCCCAATCATACACAGCCCAACTCCATGCAGATTTATTTAATTTCTTTGACGTAGGTTCCATTAATAATAATAATGCTACTTTTTAATTAGGCAATTCAGATGGAAGAAGATAATAAAACCATGACGACTCTTGGAGTTTTCTTTTTAGGAATAGCTGTAGTAGTCGTTGTCCTAATTTTTCTTGCTATTTATATACAGTCTATTAACTAAAATACTTAAAGATTAATCGTACAATTTCGCAGAATCTTTAAGGGCACGCTCCATTCCCTCAATTAAATCAGCCATGATTTCTTCAGCTGGCCTAACCGATTTGATCATACCTATACCTTGGCCTGCAAAACCAGGATTTATATCTTGCCTTTGATCTTTATTGGCTGACTCTAACACTGGTCCTGCAACTCCTGATTGGAAAGGCATGGGAAGAGGATCCAAGCTTGATCTTTCCCAAAAATCTGTCCAAGCACTTCTTATTATCCTTGCTGGCTTTCCAGTAACTGACCTAGAAATGACAGTACCCTCTTCTGTTGAATCAACTATTGCTTGTTTTTGATGGTCAAAGATATCTGCTTCTTCTGAAGCTAAAAAGGCAGATCCTATCCAAGCACCTTCAGCACCCAGCATAAAGGCAGCAGCAATCCCTCTGCCATCACTGATTCCACCTGCTCCTAAAACCGGTATGCCATTAGCAGCGTCAACTACTTGAGGAATTAGTGCCATAGACCCTATAGGTGAATTATGTCCTCCTGCATCATGACCCTGAGCAACTATTGCATCTACTCTAGCTGAGGAAACTTTTATAGTGTGCCTTACAGCACCTACAACCGTCATGACTTTAGTCTCATTTGCCCTCAATCTATCCATCCAAGGTGCTGGATTACCTAGTCCTGCAGCATAAACTGGGACTTTCTCTTCAATTACTACTTCCATTTGTGCTTCAAAAAATTCTTTAGTAAAAAAACCTAAATTATCTTCTTCAGCAGGCTGGCGGTCATGCTGAACCATTTTTAGACCATGTTCATTCATAAACTCTTTAGCCATCTTCTGATACTCTGCTAAAAGATCTGCCGGATCTTTACCTTCGTTTTGTTTAAGATTACCTCCGCTTCTAACGGACATGGGAAGTAGAGTATCTATCCCAAAAGGTTTATCAGTTAAGTCTTTTGTTTCTTGAATCCATCTCCTCATTTGACTAGGAGTACAGGCAGCAGCTCCCAATATTCCTAAGCCTCCAGCATTTGATACAGCCGCTGCTAATTTAGGACAAGCAGCTCCTCCCATGCCGGCTAAAAATATGGGATATTCAATTCCGAAAGTTTCACAAATTCTGTTATTCTTTATCATTCTAGATTCTCTATTTAAGTAATTACTATTTTTATACATAGTACTACACAAAAAAGCGAGGTAAAAAATGAATTCAAGAATATGTGAAATGCTGGACATAGAATTTCCTTTAGTTGCTTTTACGCATTGCAGGGATGTTGTGGTTGCGGTCTCTAAAGCAGGTGGTTGTGGTGTTTTAGGAGCTGTTGGTATGTCTCCTGACATACTTGAACAAGAACTTAAGTGGATCGACGAACATATTGATGGAAAGCCCTACGGAGTAGATGTCTTAATACCTAATAAAATGGTTGGAAAGGATGAAAAATTTGACCCGGAAAAACTTGTTGGCATGATTCCTCAAGAATATGCAGACTTTAGAGCAGATGTCTTAGAAAATCATGATATACCTGCTGCTGAATTAAGAACAATTGATATAGGTGGATCTGGATTTGCAGCTAACACTCAATCAGGTGGAGCAAAGGCACTTCTAGATGTAGCTTTCCAACATCCAATTAAACTTATTGCTAACGCCCTTGGAGTACCGCCAGATTGGATGCTTCAAATGGGAAAAGACAATAATGTCAAAGTGGCCGCTCTCTTAGGAACTGCTCAACACGCTATTAACCAAGTTAAAGCCGGCGTAGATATATTGGTTGTTTCTGGAACTGAAGCAGGAGGTCATTGCGGCAGCGTACCTACTATGGTTCTGATACCTGAAGTGTATGAAGCCATTCAGCCTTACGGAGATGTCCCTATTTTGGCAGCTGGAGGAATCGTTACAGGTAAGCAAATGGCAGCAGCTATGACCATGGGAGCATCAGGAGCTTGGTGCGGATCTGTTTGGTTAACTACTGTTGAGTCTGAAATTCATCCTGTGGTTAAAGAAAAAATGATAGCTGCTAGTTCTAGTCAAACCGTCAGATCAAGAAGTAGAACTGGTAAACACTCTAGACAACTTGTCTCCCCTTGGACTGATGCATGGGAATCTGATAAAGCTCCGGACCCTCTACCTATGCCTTTACAACCAATGGTAGCGGAACCTGCTCTAGCTAAAGTTAATAAGCTTGCTGAGGGAGGCCATGATGGCGCAAAAGATCTCGCTACTCATTGGGTAGGTCAAGGAGTTGGTTTAATGAACCAAAGTATTTCTGCTAGTGATGTCGTGATGGAATTTAAGGAAGACTTCTTAGAAGCCTACGAGAGGCTTGATAATTTTATGCAGGAATAATTAGGACAGAACCTCTCCATCTTTAACGACATAAAATTGTCTGGATTCATCATTAACCGGTTCACTTAAGGTCCCAGAAATTTTTCTCTGGGCTCCCTCAGGAGCATATTGAAGAATGTAACTTTTTCTTACACCTTCAGAAGTATTGGGGCCTGTTCTATGAGGAGTTAACGAAGAGAAAACAGCAATACTTCCAGATTTCAATGGTAAAGGAACAGACTCAGAACCATCTAGTGGGATTTCAAAGCCAAGTTCTGTAGTTTCATGTTTTAGAGTTCCTAATCTGTGTAGTCCAGGTATCACCCAAGGACATCCATTTGATTCATCTGTATCGCTTAAAGCCAACCAACAAGTTAAGTAAGCTTGAGGTTCAATAAAAGTATAGCCATTGTCTTGATGCCAAGGAAATTCATCTTTAGTACCAGGTTTCTTGTAAACCGCTTGATCCCAATACAAACGAACGTTCTTTCCTATAAGGTCTAAGCAAAGACTAGAAAATACTTTATGCTTACTAAATTCTTTTAATTTTTCTGACTGAGTTACAAGGTGTGTTGAAAAGGTTATTTCTTCTGCTCTAGAAATGAAAACCTTTCCATCTTCAAAACCCCTCAATACCTCGGTAACCTTTTCTTCAAAAGGATCTATAAGATTACAGACTTCTG
>CAXFFS010000008.1:0-29793 GCA_964002385.1 uncultured Gammaproteobacteria bacterium
TAAGGAACCGAAAATACACCCCCACCTATTCCGAAAATTCCTGAAAACCAGCCAATACCACTGCCTACTACTACTGGCCCTATGATGCTTGTCCTTGGGTTCTGTTTTGGTGGCGGAAATTCAAATGCCATCTGAATCGAGATAAGAACCAGAAATATAGCCACGAGTATCTGAAGAGTCGAACTTGCGATATAACTGGCAGTTACAGCCCCTAAGGCAGCGCCAACGCAGATGCTGGGAGCTATGACCTTCAGGACATCCCAAATAACTGCGTTTCGTTTATTGTGAGAATAAGTAGAGGCCAAAGAGCTAAAGACAATCACACCCAAAGAAGTACCTAAAACTGTATGAGCTAATGATTCTTCAGGGATTCCTACTAGATTTTTAAAAATGGAGAAAAAAACAGGAATGATAATAATCCCTCCTCCTATCCCAAAGAGTCCCGCTAAAATACCGGAAAAAATTCCCAGTAAAAAAAATAAAAAAAGTTCTAACACGAAAGAAACGCCATTATCGCTTATAGCTAAGATAATAAGAACCAGAAAATAACCCCATTAAAATTTATTTAATAAAAAAATGTGTTTAATATTTTTTTTAACAAAGAAAATAAAAGAGCCTCAATTGATTTTCTTGGATCCTTAATACTGGTAGTTAATAAAGACTAGTATTAGGAAATCATTCCTTAGAAATAAGCTTATTGTATTCAGGTAGAATTTGAACTAAAGCCTCTCTGTATACTTCCTTTTTAAAGGGAACAACAGTGTTAAGGGGATACCAGTAGGTTGACCATAACCACTCATCAAATTCTATTGGCCTTGATGCCTTGAGGTTGATCTTGCTCTCATCAGCAATCAGTTTTGCTAAGAACCACTTTTGCCTTTGTCCCTTATAAATATTTCTTCTAAAATATTTGGGTCTCTTGTCTTTTGGAACGTCATATTTAAACCAATCCTCTGTTTCAAATATGATCTCAATATCTTCTGGCCCTAACCCTACTTCTTCTTGAGTTTCTCTAAGGATCGCTTCTCTGGCAGACTCTCCTTGGTCTATGCCGCCCTGAGGAAACTGCCATCCATTATGATCTATTCTTTGACACCACAAAATCCTATCTGAAGGGCCTACTATAACCGCTACTACACACGGCCTATATTCATCTTGAAATGACAATCTTTAATTTCTAATATTTATTAATATAACTCTTCCATAGAAGGGCAGCTACAGACTAAGTTTCTGTCTCCATAAACATTGTCGACCCTGCTAACTGGACACCAGTACTTATCAGCTCTTAAACTTTCTACTGGGTAAGCTGCTTCTGAACGAGAGTAAGAATGGTTCCAATTATCATCTGAAACATGTTCAGCAGAATGAGGAGCATTTTTTAACATATTATCTTCTTTGTCTAAATCTCCAGTCTCTATTCTCTTGATCTCTTTTCTGATGCCGATCATGGCCTCACAAAATCTATCTAATTCAGCTTTAGATTCACTTTCAGTAGGTTCTATCATTAAAGTTCCTGCTACAGGCCATGACATAGTTGGGGCATGGAAACCGTAATCTATGAGCCTTTTTGCAATATCTTCAACACCTATGTCTACACTTTCTTTTAAATTTCTCAGATCAATTATGCATTCATGGGCCACTAGACCATTTTCTCCCTTATAAAGTACTTCATAATGCCCCTTCAAACGATGAGCTATATAGTTAGCGTTCAAGATAGCTGATTCAGTAGCTTTCTTTAATCCCGACGCTCCCATCATCTTTATGTACATCCAGCTAATAGGAAGAATACTTGCACTGCCCCATTCAGTAGCACTTACAGGGCCGACAGAAGATTCTTCCGCGTGATTGCCAGGTAGGAAATCTTTTAAGTGATCTGCTACCCCAATGGGACCAACTCCAGGGCCACCGCCACCATGTGGAATACAGAAAGTTTTATGCAAGTTTAAATGAGATACGTCTCCCCCAAATTCCCCGGGGTAACACAAGCCCACCATGGCATTTAGGTTTGCTCCATCAATATAAACTTGACCACCATGTTTGTGAACAATATTACAAACTTCTCTTACATTTGTTTCAAATACTCCATGTGTAGAAGGGTAGGTGATCATAATTGACGAAAGGTTATCTGAATACTCATTGGCCTTTCTTTCCAGGTCACTCAGATCTATATTTCCTTCTTTATCACAATCAATAGCGACAACTTTCATGCCAGCCATTTGTGCCGATGCTGGATTAGTTCCATGTGCAGACATGGGTATTAAACATATATTTCTAGCTTTATCTCCTTTACTCGCATGGAAAGCAGCTATTGCTAAAAGCCCTGCGTATTCACCTTGAGACCCTGCATTTGGTTGTAGAGAGATTTCTGAATAACCTGTAATCGTTGCCAGTTGTTGTTCCAACTCTTTCATTAATTTTTTGTAACCCAATACTTGGCTCTCAGGCGCAAAAGGGTGAATGGACGAAAATTCTGGCCAACTGACGGGTAGCATTTCAGATGTGGCATTTAATTTCATAGTACAAGACCCGAGGGGAATCATGGCTCTATCAAGAGCAATATCTTTTTCGTACAGTTTTTTTATGTATCTCAGCATTTCTGTTTCAGAGTGATACTTATTAAAAACAGGATGTTGTAGATAATTACTCGTTCGAACAAGATCTTCTGGAATAGAAGTCATCACTGCTTTAGTTTTTTCAGGAGGCTTAATAGAAAATATTGAAAGAATATTCTTAAAAACTTCATCGTCGACACTTTCGTCTAAGGAAATACCTATAAGGTCCGCGTTGATTTTTCTTAGATTAATCCCTTTTTCGGAAGCAGCTTCTAATAAAGAGTCTGTTTCACTACCTGATTCAATCACTAGGGTGTCGAAGAAATACTCAGATTTTAAGCTATAGTTCTTTGCTTCAAGCAACTGAGCCAATTTGACAGTCTTATCATTAACTTCTTTGGCAATTGCCCTTAAGTTCTCTGGTCCATGATATACCGCATAGAATCCTGCCATAATTGCCAAAAGAGTTTGTGCCGTGCATATGTTACTTGTGGCCTTTTCTCTCCTTATGTGCTGCTCTCTGGTTTGTAGAGCTAGTCTGTAGGCCACCTTTCCCTTTTGATCTACGGAAGCGCCAACCAATCTACCGGGCAGAAATCTCTTAAACTCTTCCTTTACAGACATGAAGGCAGCATGAGGACCGCCGTAACCCATTGGAACTCCAAATCTTTGTGACGAACCTATGGCTATATCTGCTTCTAGCTCACCAGGGGGCTTTAGTAAACACAAAGCTAGAAGGTCCGTAGCTAAAATAACTACGGCGTTTTTTTCTTTTGAATATTTTATTTCTTCGGAAAAAGAATTAATGTTTCCTTCAGAATTTGGGTACTGAAATATAGCTCCAAAATAATCTTCCTTCTTACAAGCAGTTGAAGGCCCTACGATTATATTGATATCTAATGGTTTGGCCCTAGTTTGAATAACTTTAATAGTTTGAGGAAAACACAGCTCGTCCACAAAGAAACTATTTGATTTTGATTTAGAAACTCTTTTAGCCAAAGTCATGGCTTCGGCAGCAGCAGTCGCTTCGTCCAGTAAAGAAGCATTAGATATATCTAAACCCGTGAGGTCACTGACCATAGTCTGGAAATTTATAAGGGCTTCCAGTCTCCCTTGAGATATTTCTGGTTGATAGGGAGTGTAGGAAGTGTACCAACCAGGGTTCTCAAATACATTTCTTAAAATTACTGTTGGGGTAAGGGTGTTGTAATAACCCTGACCAATGAAGGAATGATGTAAGGTGTTTTTTGAAGCTATCAGCTTGAGTTCTTGCAGGGCTTTCTCTTCAGAAATACCTTCCTCTAATTTCAATGGTGAGTTATTAAGAATATCTTTGGGTACAACATCTGTAATAAAAGCCTCGAAGGTTGAATAACCAAGGTCATTTAGTATCTCGTCTCTTTCATTGTCACGCAGGCCTATATGTCTTGAAGAAAATGATCTTAAGACAGAAGAATGAGTTTGAGATGAGTTTTTTTTAGATTCAGACATTCAATCAGTCTTGGCAATGCTCGCTGTATTGCTCAGGTAAAAGCAAATTTTCTAACTCAGAGATATCTGTTGCTTCTATTTTAAAAAACCAACCTTCTTCAAAAGCAGACAAATTTACAGTTTCAGGGGAATCTTCTAAGGAAGAATTCACATCTATTACTTTACCGCTTACAGGGGAGTAGACCTCAGAAGCCGCTTTAACAGATTCAACAACAGCAGCCTCATCTCCTTGGTTAACTTCAGAATCTATCTCGGGGAGTTCAACAAAAACTATATCCCCTAGTTGATCTTGTGCGTAATCGCTAATTCCTACTGTAACTTTTCCATCTTCTTCTACCTTCGCCCATTCATGGCTAGATAAAAATTTATAATTTTCGGGTATATCTTTCATGAAGCTTCGTCCTTAAAAACTATTTTTCCTTCTTTTACAAACCTAGGTTCACCTATGGAGGCCCTTACCGTTTTACCCCTTACTTCTGCTAGGCAATTTTTTAAGCTTGAAGGCGGTATTCTAGCTAAAGCTATAGATTTTTTCAGTGTTGGAGAATAAGTTCCGCTAGTGACCACGCCTTTTATCATCTTTTGTTCGTCCATAAAAATCTCATGATCCGACCTAACTATGCATCTATCTTCAAACAGAAGGCCTTTTAGAACGTGATATTCTCCCGTTTCTTTTTTAAGCTTAAAAGAGTCTTTTCCTATAAAGTCTCTTTCTTTATCCTTTAAAGAAACTGTCCAAGCCATATTGCATTCTAATGGAGAAATCTTCTCATCCATTTCAAATCCATAAAGATTCATGCCAGCTTCCAACCTAAGCGTATCTCGTGCACCAAGGCCAATGGGTTTGGCTCCAGATACTAAGGCTTTCTCCCACAAAGTTTTTGCTTTCTCATGATCTATCATTACCTCGACACCTTTTTCTCCAGTGTACCCGGTAGTTGTGACTAAAGTTCCTTCTTCCATTAATCCCTGGAAGGGCATTCTTTTGGTTAATTCATTAGAAGCATCAGGAGAAAAACATTTGGATAGAGTGTCTAAGGCTAGAGGGCCTTGAATGGCTATCATGGATAAATCAGTACGCTCTGAAAGAGAAATATCCATATTGCCTAACTGAGATTCCATCCAACTTATATCTGATTCTCTGGTCGCGCAGTTGACCACTAGCCTATACCCCGATTCAAGCTTGTAAGCTATCAAATCGTCAAGAATACCCCCTGTTTCGTTTAATAAAGCTGAATACATGCCGTCAAAGTCTCGCTCTAGAGCATTAATATCGTTGGCTAAAAGCTTTCTCAGGAATTTTTTTGCATCCTTACCCTTAACATCAAGAATAGTCATGTGAGAGACATCGAAAATACCACAAGAGTTTCTAACAAATTCATGTTCCTTGAGTTGAGAACCATAATGTATGGGCATATCCCAGCCATGGAAGTCGACCATCTTTGCAGAAGACTTCAAGTGTAGTTCGTGTAATGCAGTTTTTTTCAAGGCTAATATTTAGATTTCCGTATTTTACTTCTTATTCCATTTTTTGTTATCTGTTATCCACTCTTATTGTGGATAACTCTGTGTAGTTTTTTACAAGAACCTTTAGCAACGTCTCTTTTTGGAACTGGTTAATAATTAACCAGATACTCACAAAGCTGTATAGAAATGTTTCGTAATGATATTATTTATTGAAGGTAAAAATATTTACCAAATCCAAAAGATGAATCAAAATTTAAGTGTTCAAGAGGCTGAAGAGCATTATCAAGAACTAAAATCAAAAGGCTTTCAATTAGATTTAACTAGAGGCAAGCCATCAAGTGAACAATTGAACCTTTCTGCTGAATTAGAGAATGTTTTGGCAGGCGACTTTGATCAGGATGGAATTGATATAAGGAATTATGGAGGATTACTAGGCCTTGAAGGGATGAGGCAATTAGGTTCAGAGATTTTAGGTTGTAAAAAGGAAATGGTCATTGCTGGAGGTAATAGTAGTCTTACTTTAATGGCCCAATATGTTTCAAGTTTATTTTTTCAAGGAAATGGTGAGGGACCCTGGTCAATGAACGAAAGAAATTCTTTTCTTTGCCCAGTTCCTGGATTTGACAGACATTTCACTCTATGTGATGAGTTTTCACTCAACATGATTCCAGTTCCGCTTACAGGGAAAGGGCCAGATATAGAAAAAACAAAATCCATCGTTGAAAGTGACTCTTCTATCAAAGGTATATGGTGTGTCCCTAAACATTCAAATCCTACAGGCGAGACTTATAACGAAGAGTCTATAAATGGGTTGTTAGAAATTGCTGGTTCTAGAGAAGGGTTCAAAATATTTTGGGACAATGCTTATGCAGTTCATGATTTTGCTGAATCTGAGCCGCTTCCAAATATTTTCTCTTCAGCCAAAGAAAAAAATCTACAAGATTCAATAATAGCCTTTGCCTCCACATCAAAAATCACTTTTGCAGGATCAGGTGTAGGCTTTATAGCGATGAGTAAGAATAATTTAGAAAAGTTTATTAAACATTACTCTTCTATGGTTATAGGGCCAGATAAAGTAAATCAAGCTAGACATATCAAGTTCTTTAAAGACTTTAAAGGTCTTAAAAGTCACATGAATAAACATGCTGAGATAGTAGGTCCTAAATTTGAATTAGTTCAAGAATGGCTTTCAAAACAAAATTATGGCTCCTGGACTAAGCCAACCGGGGGATATTTTGTCACTTTTAAAGCTGAATCAGGTCTTGCAAGAGAAATAGTGAATTTAGCTAATAAAGCTGGATTAAAACTAACTCCAGCAGGAGCAACATTTCCTTACGGAGTAGATCCTAATGATGAAATTATTAGGCTAGCCCCCACTGCTTGTACTAATCAAGAGCTGGAGGAAGCAATGAAGATATTTAATGCTTGTGTGGCTTTGGCTACTCTAAAGAAAAGGGTTAATTCTTAGTTGCGTCCAGAATATTGTATGATTCTCCATTAAACTCACCGAAGAAAACGGGTACATCGGGGTGTTCAATAGGAGTTTGACTATCGTCTATTAGTAAATTTTGTTGAGACACATAGGCGGAATAGAAAACCTGATCATTCTCAGCAAAAACATGATAAAAAGGCTGTTCTTTCTTGGGTCTAATTTCAGCAGGTATTGATTCATACCACTCTTCAGTATTATTGAATTCTGGATCTACATCGTAGATCACGCCTCTGAAATCCAGGTATTTGTGCTTAACAACTTGTCCTAAGGAGTATTCAGTTTCAACTATTTCTTTCATTTGAGTAGGCCTTTAAGGTCAACTGATTGGTCGCAAAGCACATCTGAACTTATTTTTAACTTATTTGCAACCAGCTTTTTTGAAATTAAAAAATCTTTCGGATTATTGACAGAATCAACAGCGATAAGTTCTCCTTTTTTGAGGTAAAAGAGCAAAAATGTTCCTGTTTCCACAGACCCTCTAGTAACTATTTCATCATGATCTCCGGACAGGCCAACTATTTGAAGCTTGTCATCGTATTGATCAGACCAGAACCAAGGTACTTGATCATATTTTTCAGGTTTACCCATCAATGACAGTGCAACTGTCTTAGCTTGCTCTAAAGCATTGTGTACAGATTCCAGTCTGATATTTTTTTTCATATAAAAGCTGGGGTGATTAGTGCAATCCCCACAAGCAAATATAGAGGGGTCTTCTGTTCTTCCATATTCATCAACCAGGATTCCGTTGTTGCATTTGAGTCCTGCAGACTCAGCTATCTCTTGATTAGGTAATATACCCACTCCCACGACTACCCCGTCTGCTTCTACGGTCTTATTGTTGTTACAAATGACCTTTTCGACACCACTTTTTCCTTCAAACCTTTCCAAAGCTGATTCCAAAAAGATTTCAACACCATGAGCGCGGTGCAAATTATCAAAATATTCTGAAATAACTGGATCTACTGTCCTGTTCATTACCCGATCAGCCATTTCCACTACTGTTACCTTCAATCCTTTTTTCACAGCAGCAGCAGCAACTTCTAGACCTATATATCCCGCACCAATAATTACTAACTTTTTTCCGCTCTTAAAGTACTTCTTAAGATCATTGGAGTCGTCAATTGTCCTTAAGTAATTGATATTCTTTAAATGTGAGCCTTCAACATCTAATTCTCTTACTCTACTCCCCGTTGCAATGACCAGATTTTTATATTCAATATTGTCTCCGCTAGATAAATTAACGGTTTTGCTTTCCCGGTCTAATGAAATGGCTTTCATTGAATGTTTTATAACAACATTATTTTGATCAAAGAAATCTTGAGATTTCATGTAAACCCTATCTAGGCTGACTTCACCTGCTAAATATTCTTTGGATAGAGGTGGGCGCTGGTAAGGTAAATGGTGCTCTTCCGAAATTATTGTAATAGGAGCTTTAAAATCATTTCTTCTCAGAGTTAATACGCATTGAGCAGCTGATTGGCCCCCTCCCACAATAACTAGGTCTTTCATTATTAGAAAAGTACTCGATTATTCCTTTAAATAGAAATAAAGTTTACATTTAATTTCTAATAAGTGAGGACTAAATGATAGGAATAATTGCAACCATGAAAATTAAGGAAGGAACCAATGAAGAATTTGAAGAAGTTGCTTCAAGATTACAAAGCGCTGTAACTGAGAATGAACCTGGCGTCGTTTACTATGATTGGTATAAGGGTCAGGATGACACTACTTATGTTGTTTTAGAGCGATACGAATCTCAAGATGCTTTAGATGCCCACGGACAAACAGAATACATGAAAACAATAGGCGGTGAAATGGGCCAATATATGGCAGGTCGTCCGGAAGTTAGTATTCTTAAAAGTATCTAATCAAGAGAGATGGGGTAAAGAGAGAAATTCTCTCGACTTCATCTCTTCAAGTCTACTGAGGGTTCTTTGTATTGGTTTTAAGAGCTTAGACCCTGAATAGATCTCTTTGATCTTTTTTTCTGAAGAAATAATCAGGTTTACTTTTCGTTCATAACATTCATCAACAAGAGCAATAAACCTTCTGGTTTCATTCTCTTTTGACTTTGAAAGAATGGGTATATCTGATACCAAGAGAGTATGGAACTCTTTGCTAATTTCTATGTAATCCTTAGAGCTCCTTGGTCCATCACAAATGTTTTTAAAACTGAACCAAGCTACGCCTTGAGAGAGACGTATAGTATCTATACTTCGCCCTAATATCTCTATAGATTGAGAATACATCACCTTTCCCTGAGCAAGTGAATTAAAGTGTTTAGATAGTATTTCTTCGACTTCCTTAGTTCCAGAGATAAGCTGGATCTTCTCTTGTTCAAGATTCCTCAGCCTATAATCTTGGGAAGTTTCAAGCAGATAGATTTTGCAATGATTTTTTAGAGCATCTATAGCTGGATAGAATCTATCTCTATGAAGGCCATCTTCATATAGCTTCTCAGGATGAATATTAGAAGTTGCAATTAAAGGTAAACCAATTTTAAAGAGTTGATCTAAGAATCTGGCTAACATCATTGCATCACCAATATCTTCCACAAAGAATTCATCAAAGCAGAGAATATCCGTTTTCCTAGATAATTTTTCAACGACTGTCTTTATTGGGTCTTCTTGCTTGGCATGATTATTCATATCTTCATGAAGTTTTTGCATAAATCTGTGGAAATGAAGCCTAGTCTTGTTATTAAAATCTAAGCTTTTAAAAAAGATATCCATGAGTTGAGTCTTGCCAGTGCCAACAGTTCCGTAAATGTATAACCCTTTAAGAGGTTTTTTGTTGAACCAAGATCTAGATCTAGATGTAACCCTGTTGTGCAATCCGTCTAGTTCAACTAATAGTTTTTTTTGAGCAGAGTCGTTAATTAACTCTTCACCGGAAACCAAATCTTCATATATCTCAGAAGGTTTCAACAAAAGTCCCTTTTAATTAGATTTAAGTTTGAGGATTTTTATTGAAACTATGTAGAGTTTCATCAACAGGAGACCAAACTCTTGCAGTTGAACTCCAGAAATTAGAATCTATTTTTAACCAAGATGAGTCATCTAAGCTTCCTGCCTTTATCAATCTGATACCTTCCATTTCTTCGATGTAACTTATCAGGGGAGAGCCACACGATTCACAAAAACCTCGACTTACATGACTTCCGTCAGTTCCAGTTACAGTATAGATCTTTATTTCTCCATTCATCTGCAAGGCATTCTCAGGGATCATAATAATTGTAGCCTTTCCCGAGCCCGTTGATTTTTGACAGTCCTTACAATGACAGTGATGGGCTGATATGACCGATGATTCATTAAAGCTATAACTAACCTCACCACACAAGCAACTACCTGTTTTTTTATCTTCACTCATTTTTTTTCCTTATTTTTTTCTTTTAGCCATTGGAATTAGGGATGAAGTGGTTTCCTTATACAATTGATACTCTGGATCGTCACCCCATTTTTTATCTGCTCTTCTCTCTAACATGGTAACTCCACTAATTCTAGTTAAGAGAATATAAACAAAAATCGGAGAAATCAAAGTAAGTAACTGCCATCCTTGTAAAACAGGGAAGGCAATGAATGCTATTCCAAACCATAAAGTGATTTCCCCATAATAATTTGGATGTCTTGAGAGAGACCAAAGACCTTCATTAATAAATTTATCCCGATTTTCTTTTTTTGATCTAAATCTAGTCTTTTGGTGGTCCGCAACTACTTCAACTATGAATCCTTCTAACCATAAGACTATTCCAATTAAGGCATACCAACCCAACGGGACAACCTTAGCTGAGGTCATCGCTGCTAAGCCAGCTGCCATGGTAATGAAAACCCACAAACCTCCTAAGGTCCAAGTAAATAGAAACCACCAAAATTTTGTTTTCATCACAGTGAATCTATTATCTTTTCCGTCTCTTTTAACCCTGTTAAAAAGAAATGACCCCAGCCTTACTGCCCAAACCATAATAAACAGACCTATTAAGACTGATCTGATGTCTAGATTATTAAGAGCAAGGAAAGTGAAAAGAACTATGGATATATAGGAAATGGAACCAATTAAATCGAAATAATGCTCTGTTTGGTAAATATATGAAGGAATAAAAATTAACCAATGAAGTATAAAGCCTATGGATGCGGCCAGTGCGAAAGAGGGTAGGCCGTTAAAAGTAATCGAACCCTGGCTACCTGCTAAAGCCACAATTACCCCTAAGGCCAAACATGCAAGTATAGAAAGTATTGATGCGGAATTACTCATTTAAATCTTTTCAATTGATTTAAGATAGTTATTGTATTGTATAAGTGTAAAGATTCAGACTCTTATGGACCTAAAAAAATACATAGATTCAGTTAAGGATTGGCCAATAGAAGGTATTAATTTTAAAGATATCTCTCCATTACTTTTAAATCCAAAAGTATTTGAAGAAAGCATTAAAGGTATGTGCAACCTAATTAGTGAACATCCTAGTTTGGTAGCAGGGGTTGATTCAAGAGGATTTATCTTTGCCTCAGCGATGGCAGAAAGATTAGATCTAGGCCTTCTGTTATTAAGGAAAGGTGGGAAACTCCCACCCCCCAAAATAGATATTGAATATGAGCTTGAATATGGTTTGGGTAAGCTCGAAAT
The DNA here is from genome assembly GCA_964002385.1 of uncultured Gammaproteobacteria bacterium. Classification (GTDB taxonomy): domain Bacteria; phylum Pseudomonadota; class Gammaproteobacteria; order Magnimaribacterales; family Magnimaribacteraceae; genus AEGEAN-183. The sequence goes on from CAXFFS010000008.1 coordinate 11,623, forward strand.
TAAGGAAGCTCAAAAAAAAGGCACTGAAATTGTGCTGATTGACGACATCCTTGCCACAGGAGGGACTATGTCTGCAGCATGTGATTTATGCCTAAAAGCAGGTTATAAAGTAAAACAAGCCCTTGTTTTAATAGATTTGATTAGTATCCACCCAGAAGAATTAACTCTGTCTAATGGCATTAGAGTTGAGAGCTTGATCCAGCTAGATTAGCTGTTTGCTTAGGTATTCAGAAAATATCTTGCCTGCACTCTTAACGTTTTCACTAAAATCATTAGCTGCACTGTTATCAGCAAAATCAGAAATGAATTTAAAACAAGCAAAGGGAATCGACTCTAAATAGCAGACTTTAGCTATGGCATAAGCCTCCATATCAACCACATCTGCTTTTAGTCCAATTTCAGATTGAACGAAAGAATCACCAGTTGCGCAAACCAAGTTCATATTGATGGTATTGATAGGGTGATTAGGAGTTTCAATAATCCTTGGCGGATCTGTTTCAAAGGGTGTTTGCCCTAATTCTGCTCCCAAAGGCCTTGAGTCCATATCTCGTTGAACAAAATATTTGCAATCAACTAGGCCTGAGACATTCTTTTTTAATGAACCAGCAGTACCAAAGTTGATAATTAAGTCTGGTTTTCTCTCTCTAATAGTTTTAAAGGCCGATAGCGCAGCATTAACCTTGCCCACACCAGTAAGGACAATTTCGTATTCAGTGTCTAGAGAGCGAATTTCTGGCTCAATTGCAGACAAGATAATTATTTTCATGAAAAGGTTATAAGATGTACTAAGTACAATAGCTTGATTATACAAGGCTAATTTCAATTTGTTAGAGAAGGGAGAGGTGAATTATGTTTGAACTAAATTTATTTAATATGGCACAAGGCTTAGACCAAGGTCTGTCAATTCTCGGGACTTTTTTGCTCACCAGCTTAAGCGCGAAGCTACGAATGTACGGGTTTATTGCTTTTTTCTTGGTGAATATCCCCGGCATCTATTTATTGGTTGTAACAGAGTTGTGGTGGATATTGTTGGTTACACCTCTATGGTTATATCTAAACTACAGAGGTTTCATTAATAACTACAGAGAGCAGAAAAAAGTTATTTTAAGTTAAGCAAAAATATTTATATTTTCTTCTACTACCTTTTCTAAATACGGAGAAGGTTTAAATTCTGGACCCAATTCACTTTCCATATTTTTTAACCACTCTAGAACTTTATCAAAACCGATCAAACTTCCATAGAACATAGGACCGCCCTCATAGGCAGGCCAGCCGTATCCATTGATCCAAACAATATCTATATCACTTGCTCTAATAGCCATGCCTTCGTCTAAGATTTTGAATCCTTCGTTAATCATGGGATATAAACATCTTTGCAATATCTCCTCTTTAGTGATCTCCCTCAATCGTATCTGTCTGGCTTCAGCAAATTCTCTGATAATGGTTTCAACTTCTGGATCAGGAGATTTATTTCTGTTTTGGTCATAAAGATAAAATCCTTTTCCAGATTTTTGTCCTAAACGACCTGCTTCGCAAAGTAGATCTCTTAAAGTTTCTCCCTTTGAAGTTTCTTTGTTCCAACCTATATCTAGTCCCGCAAGATCTGACATAGCGAAGGGCCCCATAGGGAAACCAAAATCAAATAAAGCATCATCTATATCCCAAGGCAAGGCTCCTTCCAGAATCAATTTGTTAGCTTCTCTTTGTCTCTGAGCTAGAATTCTATTTCCAACAAAGCCAGGGCAAACGCCTACAACAGCTGCAATCTTGCCTATCTTTTTAGCAATCGACATAGAACTAGCAACAACTGATTTAGAGGTCTTTTCTCCTCTAACGATTTCTAATAATCTCATTACATTGGCAGGACTGAAAAAATGAAGACCAATCACATCCTCTGGTCTTTTTGTTTCGGCCGCTATTTCGTTAACATTAAGCGCAGATGTATTAGAAGCAAGAATAGCCCCTTCTTTAGCAATACCATCTAGTTTCTTAAAAATCTCCTTCTTTAAATCCATGTTTTCAAAAACAGCTTCAATTATTAAGTCTTGAGAGTTTAAAGCCTCTACAGATAATTCACCTGAGATCAACCCCATTCTAGTTTCCACATCTTCCATAGAGATTCTTCCTTTATTGGCAGTATTCTCGTAGTTCTTCTTAATGATGGCTAAACCCTTGTCTAAACGTTCCTGATTTTGTTCAACGATGGTTACTGGTATACCCACATTGGCAAAGTTCATTGAGATGCCACCGCCCATCGTTCCTGCTCCTATTACACCCACAGAGCTAATCTCACTTATTTCAGTTTCACGAGGGATGTCAGGGATTTTATTGACCTGTCTTTGAGCAAAGAAGACATATCTTTGGGCTGCTGACTGACTCCCAGTAACAAGTTTAGTAAAAAGATCCCTCTCAACTTTAAGACCCTCTTCGAAAGGATTGTTAACCGCCGCCTCTATACATTGGATGTTGTATTCTGGCGCTAAAAACCCCCTCGTTTTTCTTGCAATAGACTTTCTAAAATCCGCAAAGAGAGCTTCATTCCCTTTGTCACCCTTGATGTTTTCTTCATTCTCTCGAACTTTAACCAAAGGTTTATTCTCATTTACGATTGAAGAAGCAAATTTTATGGCATCTCCCAATAGGTTCTCCTCGTCTGCTATTTCATCAATCAATCCCATTTCAAGGCATTGTTTTGCAGGAACATGTTGTCCGGAAGTAACCATCTCAAGAGCTTTTTGAGCACCAACTATTCGTGGCAAACGCTGGGTTCCACCAGCACCTGGAAGCAATCCGAGGTTTACCTCAGGAAGGCCACATCTTGCAGAGGGGATTGCAATTCGATAATGACAAGTAAGAGCTACTTCTAAGCCACCTCCAAGAGCCGTGCCGTGAATTGCCGAAATTACTGGCTTAGGAGACTCTTCTATCATGTCTTGGACATCAAAAAGAGACGGGCCTTTGGGGGCTTGTCCAAATTCAGTTATATCAGCTCCGGCAATAAAAGTTCTGCCTTCACAAATTAATACAATTGCTTTTACGCTTTCATCTTCTATGGCCTGTTTTACACCAACATGCAACCCTTCTCTCACATTAGCGGAAAGGGCATTAACTGGGGGAGAATTTAAGGTTAAGACAGCTATATTAGATTCAATTTCTAAATTGGTTACTTCATTTATTGCAGCCATGTTTACTCCGTTTATTGTTTCAAAGTGTATCATTTACATGTGTTAGATATTATAAATTTTGATAGTTCTGATGAGCATTTTTCTTTGTTGGTGAGCTTGCAAGATGTTCTCTGGCCCTATCCCTGGAAGAATTGGGAGTCCGTTGAAATGTGTCGCTACGACGCTGCATTAATCCCGCTTAAATGCAAAGCTCAATTAGATTTTATCCGACACGGAGGGCAGGTTATTGGCTGGGGAGCTACTCATCATGACCAATGGGGCTTTGACCCAAATCTCTTAGACTCCACTCTAACAATACCTCAAGAAGATAAGTACTTAGACTGTGCTCAACAGTATCTAGAACATCAAATTAAAAGAGCCAGAAAAATGAAGGTTAATATTTTTCGTGCCTGGTCATATACAGGTAGTAATTGGTATAAAGACTTTTATCATAGGAACGGGTTTGAAATATCCCTTCTAGAATATATATCTGAAATTAGTCTAGATAAGTTCTTTATTGAAGACTTTGAATCTTCAGTATCAAGATTTAAAAAAAGTACGTACGTTATTTCAAACCTTCAAGAGCTAAAAAAATTAAATGCTGACTGGGAAACAAAGCTGTTCGATCTTTATGAAAGGGTTGAACAGGATGTTCCAATTGATCTAGTTTTAGATCTTGATTTTGATTTTTGGAAATCCAGTATATTTTGTCCTTGGTTTAAAGAAGAGGATGTTTACATTGTTGTGGATGGTGAAAAGTGGGTGGCGCTATCTACTTATGCAAGATCGCTTCGCTCAAGGGAAAACATTTCAACAGGGCTTACTGGTGTTTTACCTGAGTACAGGCGCCAAGGCTTATGCAGTGCCGTGAAAATCCATGCTCTGTGGGATTTAAAAAAGAAAGGCTTTAAAAAAGTATTCACAGGAAATGAAGAGAACAACCCCATGTTTCAAATTAATTTGATGTTGGGATTTAAAAAAATTGGAGAAGAATTCGGTTGTAAACTCACTTTGTAAAATAAGAGGAGTTTTGAGAATGGTGCCTAGGGGTGGAATCGAACCACCGGCACAAGGATTTTCAGTCTTCTTGCAGAAAGAAATGTTCTGGATTTATCGAGAATCCTAATCCGCCATAAGCTCTATAACCAATTAGCTCAGCAAGATCCTTAGGAAGTTTTTTTACGTCTTCTGAAGTTACGTCTAGATATTGATTTTCTTCCTGACGCAACCAACCTAGAGAGTAAGAAAGAATGACTCCATATCTCCAGTCATTAGAAACATTTGCTCCTGCACCATGCAGAGTTCCTCCCAACCAATACAAGACTGATCCTGCAGGCATTTCTGCCGATAGTACTTCTTCATCTTTTTGCTTTCTATCTTTCCCCCATGTGTGACTACCTGGTACCAGCAAAGTAGCTCCATTGTCGGCACGAAAGTCAGTTATCGCCCACATACTTGCAACAATTAAATTCGGTCGCGGAAGATCAAAAAATGGGAATGGGTCTGCCTCTCTATGTAATATTTGTTTTCGAGAACCAGGACCAACTTCCACAGCAGCACTTACATGAAGTTGATAACCACAGTTTGAGTTAGGCAATAAAAAATGGTCACAAATGTCCATAGACATTCTATCGACTGCTAGTTTTCCAGTAGTTTCAGATAATGCGACCAAGGCACTCATTCGTCTAGTATTTCCAGGATAAAAAGCTTCAGGATCATCAATCTGCGCGGGGGACATTTCCATCGCTGGTTCTAGTTCGGTTTTAACTTTCTCTCTTATATTCTCCGATATGGCATTTTTTACAACTAAACAACCGAATTCTGAAAGGTTTTCTATTTTATCCTGAGTTTTATCAGTTATATCTAAGACAGGTATTTTCATTTTGACTATTTTAAGATTAATAACTCTAACACAGACCATTTAGATTCATGTTAAGGCTTAAATTTAAAAAAATTTAGAAATGGTGCCCAGAGGTGGAATCGAACCACCGACACAAGGATTTTCAGTCCTTTGCTCTACCGACTGAGCTATCTGGGCAAAATGTTGAGCGGATTGTATACAAATATACAGCCTTAAAGAAGCTACTATTCTTTTGGAGGAGTATAGCCTTCAGGTCTTGCGTAATCCTCTCCCGAAAGAAATAAATCCATTTGTTCACTTAACCATTTCCTTGATTCTTTATCTGTGAGGTTAATCTGGCCTTCATTAATAAGCATCTTTTGATGATTTAACCATTCTTCCCAAGCCTGTTTCGAGACATGGTCATATATTTCTTGACCTTTTGGTCCAGGGTAGGGAGGTTGATCTAAGCCGGGCAGCTCTTTTTTATATTTTCTGCAATTTACTGTTTTTGTCATGGCTTTGTTAGTTGATTTATAGTTTTTTTAATCGGTGCTGGTAGGCCTAACGATTCTACATTCTTGTAGTCAACCCAAACAGAATTTTTATATTTTTTATTACTTTCAAGCTTTGCTAGATAAGGAATCGCTTCTAAGTTGTAGTGACTAAAACTATGTTTAACTTTACTAAGCTTTTTTATATTCAAGCAATCTGTTTTAAATCTCCTAGATAGTTCCAATTCCAGTTCATTTTTCTTCTCAGCTTCTATAAATGCCCATAGACCACCCCAAATCCCTTTTGGTTTCCTTTTTTCTAATAATACTTCACCAGATGGGCCCTGAGGTAAAAGCCAAACTACTTTTTTAGTCGGTTTTGATTTAGGCTTAGTTTTTGAAGGCAAAACTGTCACTAGGTCTTCTTTAAGGGCTAAGCAGTCTTGGTTAAGGGGGCAAAGATTGCAAGCTGGACTGGATTTGATGCATACGGTTGCACCCAGGTCCATTATGGCTTGTGTATAAACTTCTATCTTGTTGTCAGGCAACAGGTCTTCCGAAATCTGCCATAGTTCTTTTCTTTTTGAAGAGGTTTCAAGCTTGCCCTCAATTTTAAAATGTCTTGCCAATACTCTCTTAACATTGCCATCTAAAATAGGTGCTTTCTTGTTGAAACCCAATGCAAGAATAGCTCCAGCAGTTGATCTGCCTATGCCAGGTAGTGCCATTAATTCATCCCTCGTACTTGGAATTTTCCCGCCGTGCTCAAGATTAATTATTTTGGCTGATTTATGAAGGTTCCTGGCTCTAGCGTAGTAACCCAGCCCCGACCAAAGGCTTAGTACCAAATCTAAGCTAGCTTCAGAGAGGCTCTTTACATCAGGAATCTCTTTGATGAATTTTTCAAAGTAGGGAATAGCAGTGCTGACTTGAGTTTGTTGCAACATAATTTCTGAAACCCAAACCCTGTAAGGAGTCTTTCTTTTTTGCCAGGGCAAATCTTTTCTACCGTTGGTTTCATACCAATGGATTAGTCTGGTACTAAATTCTTTCATTCAAAATAGATTTTATATGAGGTTTTTAGATAGGGTCAGCCTTATCCGTTATTTTGGAACGAAAAATTTAATTTTTCATCAAGACTTTATTTTCAACTTGACCCCTTTCGTTGATTGAATAGCAAATAGGCATTCCGGTTGGAATTTCAAGTTTAACTACTTCATCCGAATTAAGTTTATCCAATTGCATAACCAATGCGCGTAAAGAATTTCCGTGTGCGACCACTACGATGTCTAAGTTTTCTTTTAGCAAAGGCAAAATCTTTTCTTTGAAGTAAGGCAAAACTCTTTCAGCCGTCATCTTTAAACTTTCTCCGCCCGGAGGAGCAATATCAAATGATCTTCGCCACTTGTGAACTTGGTCTTCCCCCCATTTCTTCCTTGCTTCATCTTTATTTAAGCCCGCAAGGTCTCCGTAATTTCTCTCATTTAAGGCTTTATTCTCAAAAGTTTTTAGATCTTCTTGACCCATTTGTTCAAGAATCAGTTTTCCAGTTCTTTTAGCTCTTAACAAAACTGAAGTAAACATAATATCGAATTTATAACCAGATTCTTTCAGGGTTAAGCCTGCCTCAATGGCTTCTTTTTCTCCTTTTTCAGTCAAGCCAGGGTCCTTCCAGCCAGTAAATAGGTTTTTTTCATTCCACTTACTCTGACCGTGCCTAACAAGAACTAGAGATGTCATTGATAATGTATTAATTTCCGAGATTAATCTTTAGAAAGAAACTATTCTAACTCACGAACCTATATAATCACGATCCAAAATGAATACATTCTTTCTTTTCATTTCTCAAAACTTCATCGCAGTAACTCTGTTATTGTTAAGTCTCATAGCCTTAATTGTTTATGAGGGGAGAAAAGGGGGAAAAAAATTAAGCCCTGGTGAAGCTACAAGAAAGATTAATAAGGAAAACGCTTTGGTCGTTGATCTTAGGTCTTCTCAGGAATTTTCTTCTGGCCATATAGCCGGTTCAATAAATGTTCAAGATGACAAGTTAGAACAACATTTAATAACCAAAAGGCATCCTAAAGAGACTCCAGTAGTTCTGGTTTGCAAAACTGGAGTCGCTTCAAAAAAATCAGGAATCTCTCTTATGAAAGCAGGTTACCTTGATATTAATGTTGTCAGTGGGGGAATGATGACCTGGGAAGGCAATGGAATGCCCCTCTCAAAATAGAATTTTTTAGGTCATACCCAAATCTTTAATTTTTCTAGTTAGGGTATTTCTTCCCCATCCTAACAGCTTTGCTGCTTCATTCTTTTTACCCATGGTTTTGTCTAGGGCTGCTTCTATCATGGTTTTTTCAAATTCTGGTAAAGCTAAATTCAACAACTCAGTTTCTCCCTTTTCCAAGGAGTCTTCAGCCCAAGACTTTAATATTCCTGTCCACTCTGCTTTAGACTCAGTACTTTCACTTTTCAAATCAGCTGGCAAATCCTCTAATTTAATCTGTCTTGAAGGAGCCATAACAGTTAACCACCTACAAGCATTTTCTAATTGCCTTACGTTTCCCGGCCACGATAATCTAGAAAAATAATCTTCAACTTCTTCAGATAAAAATTTAACCTCTTCATTCAATTCTAATGCGCTAATTTTGAGAAAGTGTTTGCTAAGAGCAGGAATGTCAGCTCTTCTTTCACTAAGGATTGGTAAAGAAATTTTTATTACATTTAAGCGATGGAAAAGATCTTCTCTAAAAACCTTTTTTTCTACCTGCTCCTCTAGGCTTTGATGAGTAGCAGCTATTATTCGAACATCCACTGTTATCGGTTTTCTGCCCCCAACCCTATAAAATTCTCCATTAGAAAGTACTCTTAATAGTCTAGTTTGGGTTTCTAGAGGCATATCACCAATCTCATCAAGGAAAAGGGTTCCTTCATTGGCTTGTTCAAATCTGCCTATTCTTTTTTCATCTGCTCCAGTAAAAGCCCCCTTTTCATGACCAAATAACTCTGCTTCTAACAATTCTTTAGGTATGTCAGCCATATTCAGGGCTATGAAAGCTTTTTCCTTTCTGGGGCTGTGTTGAAATAAAGCTTGAGCTACTAGCTCTTTTCCTGTGCCTGTTTGTCCAACCAATAACACAGTAGAATTTGAATTAGATAATTTTCCTATGGCTCTAAAGACTTCTTGCATTGCAGGAGCTTCTCCTATTATTTCTGCCTTAGGTTTATTATCTATTTCCTCTTCCACTCCTTCATCGGGAGTAATGGCCCGTTTTACAATTTGTATTGCCTCATCTATGTCGAACGGCTTAGGAAGGTACTCCCAGGCTCCATGTTCATAAGATTCAACTGCACTTTCTAGATCAGAGTGGGCTGTCATTATTATGACTGGTATATCTGGTCTAATCTCTTTTACTTGGTCCAAAAGAGCTAATCCACTTGTCCCAGGCATTTTTATGTCAGTTAATATTGCCCCAGGAGACTCTTCTTCTAATTTTTTTATTACTTGATGAGCTGATTCAAATGTTTCTACCTTCAAACCGCTTTCAGAAAGTCCTTTTTCTAGAACCCACCTTATTGATTCGTCATCATCAACTACCCAAACTAAATTCTTTTTAGGCATTGGCTCTCCTAAGTTCTTGATCATGGACCTGATGCTTAATAGGTATAAGAATACTAAATTCAGTTTTACCTGGTTCGCTTTTACACTTAATAATCCCATTATGTTGAGAGATAATTCCTTGTGTAATAGAAAGGCCTAAGCCTGACCCGGTAGCTTTTGAGGATATCATAGGAAAAAATATCGAATCCTTTAGATCTTTAGGTATGCCAGGTCCATTATCTGTTACCGAAATACTGCAAACAGTTTTGTGTTGAGTTTGCCCCAAGAATTCTTGGCGTAGGACTCTTGTAACAATTCTTATCTCCGGGGAAAAGACTTCTCCTTCTTCAAGAGATTCTTTTGCATTTTTAACAAGGTTTAAAACACTTTGTTCTAATAGATAAATATCTATGGAAATTTCTGGAATACTAGGATCATAGTCTTTGATCAAATCAATTCCGCTTTCACTCAAGTCTTGTTGTAATAGATCTAAAACATTTTCTAAGGGGGCATGTATATTTTGTAGTTCAAAAGAAGGTTTTTTATTTGGACCCAGAATATTATTTACCAACGAAGTAAGCCTATCAGTTTGGTTAATTATTATGTCCGTATATTCATTTAGATGTTCTTGGGGGAGCTTTTGACTCAATAGCTGAGCAGCACCCCTTATACCGCTCAAGGGGTTTTTAATCTCATGAGCAAGTCCTTTTACGAAGGCAGAGGTAACTTCTTGATTGGTTTGAGATCTGAGTCGTTCACGGATTTCGTGAGAGTAATCCCTATTTATTATTTCAAAAATAAAACCTTCTCCAATCGACTTATCAGAAAAAGATTTGATGTGGTAATCACAAAGTAGCTTCTTCCCTCCTTTTATAAATAAAAGAGCATCCACTTTTGCAAAATCTTTCTTATTCTCCAAACTACTTAAAAAGCTATCGAAGTCTTCTGATTCTTCAAAAAATAATTCCTTCAGATTTTTATTTTTAGAAGCTTTATGGCTGGTGTCTAATATTGATTGAGCAGAAGAATTTAAGTACTTAATCTTTAAAGAGTTATCCAACAGAAGGACCGCGGTGTTTAGTTCATCGAGGTAATTTCTAATAGATTTTTCCATGAACCCTTTTGGTGGGCAAAAAGAAGAGGCATTCCCCTCTTCTTTTTACTCTTTAAAGGAGCAATTCAACTTAAATTTTATATTTTCAAAAAACATTTAAGTTAAAGTTCCAACTATATGCGTGATGATTTTGTATGGATCTGCATTTGAAGCAGGTCTTCTATCTTCTAAATATCCATTCCAATCATGCTCAAGCGTAAATATTGGTATACGAATACTCGCCCCTCTATCGCTTACACCATAAGAGAATTCTGTAATATTTTGGGTTTCATGAAGGCCAGTTAGCCTCATATCATTATCAGAACCATAGGCTGCAATACCTTCTTCATGAACTTTTCCTAGTTTTTCACACAAAGATTTGAATAAATCTTCTGAACCATTTGTTCTCATTTCTTCATTAGAAAAATTTGTGTGCATCCCAGACCCGTTCCAGTCTCCAGTTTTAGGCTTGGGGTGAAGATTGACGCAAACACCAAAGTCTTCTGCAATTTTGTGTAGTAAGTACCTACTAATCCACAGATCATCTGCAGCTTTGACACCCTTACCAAAACATTGATATTCCCACTGGCCCAAAGCTACCTCAGCATTTGTTCCTGAAAGTTCAATACCAGCATCTAGACAAGCCTCTAAGTGTGCTTCTGAAATCTCTCTTCCTTGCACATTATTTGATCCAACACCGCAGTAATAGTCACCCTGAGGTCTTGGAGTCCCATCTTCCCAGCCCAGGGGGCTGCCATCTTTATTGGTAAAGAAGTATTCCTGCTCGAATCCAAACCACCATTCATCAGTCAATACCTTTTCGGCAGCAGATCTGGTATTTGAAGGGTGAGTTTCATGCTCGCCTGTTTCTACCTCACACATTACAAGATAATCTGAAAACAAAGGACATTCATAAGTCTGCACTGGAAGCAATAAACAATCTGAGCTTCCACCTTCAGCTTGCTGAGTTGAAGAACCATCGAACGACCATTCGGGAGGCAAGTCATCTCTTGTAGTTTTAATTTTACTTCTAATAGAAGGTTCTGGCTGATAACCATCAAGCCAAATATATTCATAAATTTTTATTTCTGACATTTTAATATTCTCCATACATGAAAATGAATTTTAATAATATCATAAAAAAAGCCCTAGTGAAGGGCTATAAATTGGAAATTATAGTGCAAAATGCACTAAAAATAAGCATATGCACTATCTAAGTGCATAGAATGACGTTAACATTTGAGCTAAACCTTGCTTCTTAGAAAAAACTAACCATTCAGAAAGAAACTTATTCCATTGGAATTTTTCATCTTTATGAAACATATTCTTATTAGGATATCTATTTCTAGCCCAAAATAATTGTTTCCCATTGAATTTTCTTACTTCTGCCATTTTAAGATCATGATAAATAGCTACAATTATTTCCATGGATGTTAATTGTTTATCCGAAAATTTTGATTGTTTGATAACAAGAGTAGAGGTATGTTTAGATTCTCTAATAAACTCCAGGGCGACTTTAGAGTTATTACTTCCTTCCGGAAGAAGATAAGAAATATCAAGATTATCTTGATAGCTTGGAATGATTTCTTTTATCTTCATATAGTTCTTTTCATACAACAACAGAAGGCCCTTAAGATTAGTCTTTGGCTTTTTTCTTAATGTCACTCCTAAGTTATTTTGATTAGTCATAAGAAGACCACAATATTAACGCAGCTACAGACCTAAAGGGCCTCCAGGGTTCAGCAATTTCTTCAGTTGTCAACTTTAGTGGTCTTGTTTTTAAGCCCTTTAGCCTTTGAATTGCAACCTGTAATCCCAAGTCAGAAGAAGGCCAAGCATCCTTTCGAGACATGCAGCCCAGAAGGTAGCATTGGGCAGTCCACTCTCCTATCCCTTTAAACTTAGTTAATTCATTTACTATTTGTTCATTAGTCATTTGCTCTAGAGAGGAAAAGTTAATTTTCTTGGATAAGCATGCTTCAGCAATTCCAGTGCAGTAGTTAATTTTTTGGTGACTTAGACCTGCTGCTCTAAACACATCAATTTCAGTTTGAAGGAATTGTTTTGCAGAGAATGGAGTTATAGATTTTTTTAGCCTTCCAAAGATAGCTTTAGCTGAAGCAACCGAAAGTTGTTGCTCGACAATAAGATTTATTAACCCATTGAATCCCGAAGGTCTTTTGAATAAATTTATTTGCCCTTGTCTTTTTTTAACTATTTTCTTTAAGAGAGGGTCTTTCTTGCATAAATACTGGACTCCCTCCTTAAGAGAATTAGTGTTTAATTCTTGATTCATCAGAGTACAACTTATTTGTTACTGAGCTTTTAAAAGGTAATAGGGACTTACATCTTTCGTTATATTCTAAGATGTGTTCTCTTTCTCTAATTAAGAAATCATCTATAGCTTTCTTAAATCTGTCATCTTTTATCCAGTGAGATGAAAAAGTTTCAACAGGTAGAAATCCTCTCTTAATTTTGTGCTCTCCTTGCACCCCTGGGTCAAATTTATTTAGTTTCATTTCTATACAGTGTTCTATTCCCTGGTAGTAACAACTTTCAAAATGTAGCGAATCATATTCTTCAAGACAACCCCAATATCTTCCATAAAGATTTTTAGAGTCACAAAAGTTTAAGGCGCCCGCTAAATGACCTTTTGTCTTAGCCTCTTTGGCTATAACTAATAATAATGATTTAGGAAGTCTTTCAGAAATTTTGTGAAAAAAGTCTAAATTTAAATAAGCTTGCATACCCCGTTTTAAATAAGTGATTTGATAAAATTTAAAGAAACTGTCCCAAAGTTCCTCGGTTATATCTTCTCCCGGGATTCTTTCCATATGAATATTTTGATCAAAAATCTTAGATCTTTCTTTCCTTAAATTTTTTCTTTGCCTTGAAGTTAGCTCCTTAAGAAAATCATCAAAGTCAGAGTAGTTATTGTTGAACCAATGAAATGAATAGCTGGTTCTCGTACTAAATCCGGAATCAACGTAAGAAGTAAGCTCCTTTTTTTCAGGTAAAAGAATATGGGCACTAGAAATTCCAAGCTCAATGGAAATCTCTTCTAGTCCTTCTTTAATGAGAGAGGTTATGTGGGTCCTTTTACTTTCATCCAGAACACAAAGCCTTGGTCCTGAAGCAGGCGTAAAGGGAATTGCACTTACAAGTTTGGGGTAATAATCCAAGCCATTCCTATAGAATGCGTCAGCCCACGACCAATCAAAAATAAATTCTCCATGAGAATCTGTTTTTATATACATTGGCATTAAGGCAATTACATCTTCTTCTTCTTTTACCACCAGGTGAAAGGTGTACCAGCCAGTTCCTTCTCCTACACACTTGCTTTCTTCTAAAGACAGTAAGAAGGAGTGTTGCATGAAAGGATAGTCTGAATCGACTAAGTTATTCCATATTGTCTCATCAATATTTTTAATGGATTCAATAAAGTGTATTTTCATTACGGCCTGTAGTGATTTTAAATTTCTAAAATTGAAGAAAAAATTGTCCCTAATAAGATTGAGATACCTATCCAATTATTTCTTTTAAAAGCTGTAAAACATTTCTCTGGGTTTTCGTCCCTGATCAAGAGGAATTGAAAAAAAACTAACACAAGACAGACAATGATACTTACATAAAAAATTGGGTTTATTTTCTCCAGGAAACCAGAAAAAGACCAAAGACAAAGGGATATCAAATGGAAAGTAATGATTAATTTTTGAGAGTATTTCCCAAAAGTTATTGCAGAAGACTTAAGGCCGATTGATAAATCATCTACTCGGTCACTCATAGCGTAAGCAGTGTCATAAGCCATTATCCAAAAGAAACATGCTGAAAACATAATTAAGGATGTAGAAGAAATTTTATCTAATTCTGCTGCTGAAACCATTAATATTCCCCAAGAAAAAGCTAATCCTAAAAAAACTTGGGGGAGCTCAAAGAACCTCTTGGTGAGTGGATATATCACAGCAATTATTAAACCTATGCAAGCAATTATTACAGTAAGTTTATTAGTCCAAAACAGAAGAGAAGCAGACAGACTTACTAAAATAAAAAACAGAGTTATAGCTTCAAACCCCTTTACCTGGCCTGTCACTAATGGTCTATTTTTGGTTCTTTCAACTTTTCCATCAAAATCTCTATCAAAAAAATCATTAATAACACATCCTGCTGAACGCATTAAAAAGGTTCCGATACAAAAAATGATTACTAGTCCAAGGGTGGGTGAGCCGTCTTTTAAAATCATGAAGGCACTTAGGGTGGGCCAAAGAAGAAGAAAAGTCCCAATGGGTTTTTCTAGTCGCATGAGTTTTCCCAATCCAATTAGCTTATCAGTCATTCCTGCATTTCTGTTTTAAGTACTAAAGAAGGTGTACTTTAGTCTAGGTTGCTAAGAAAGTTGAGTTAGAATGTCGCATTTTATTACCAAGCAAAGATATAAATTAATGAAAAAGTGGGAATGCATAGTATGTGGTTTCACGTATGATGAAGAAGAAGGTTGGCCTGAAGATGGAATAGAACCAGGTACTGCATGGGAAGACATACCTGAAGATTGGGTTTGCCCTGATTGTGGAGTAAGTAAGGAAGATTTTGAGATGGTCGAAATATGAACGCTTTATCAGCACCTAAGAACCTTACAAGAAATGTCTTAATTGGAATGGCAGCCGGGATTTTGATCGCCTCAACTTTTTATTACTCACAAGGCTTTATTAATGAAGATATATCTGTAGGTGTAGAGAAGTATATATTTAATTTGGGGGGACAGATTTTCAAGAATCTTTTGATGCTTGTTGTTGTTCCTCTTGTTTTTTTCTCGTTAGTCTCAGGAATATCTTCTTTATCCAATATGGTTAAGCTCGGATCCATAGCTACTAAAACTATAGGTCTGTATTTATTTACGACTGCTATAGCAGTAAGTTTAGCCTTATTTTTTGGCTGGGCTTTTAATCTTTCTGGATTTGAAGGAACTGTAGATTCTTATGTTCCCCCATCCGGTGACTCAAGTTTGTATGGAACTGTTCTAAGGATTTTTCCTAATAATATTTTTGGTGCGTTTATTGAAAATAATATGCTGGGGATAGTGTTTATAAGCATCTTGTTTGGATTAGCCTTAAATCTTACAGACGATTTAACGAATGGACTTTCTAAGACTTTTGAGAGATTCAATATTGTCTTTTTGAAGATAGTTTTATTAATAATGACTTTTGCCCCAATTGGTGTTTTTTGTTTAATGGGCAGTTATGTAATGGCTAAAGGATTAAATATTTTTGGTGATTTAGCTCAGTATGTTCTTATATTAATTTTCGTGTTGGCTTTTCATTTGATATTTACTTATTCGCTGATACTTAAATCTTTTGCCAATCTTAGCCCTTTAATTTTTTATCGAAAGATGAAGAACGTGGCTTTATTTGCTTTCTCCACGTCTTCAAGCGCAGCTACCATACCAGTGACCCTAAAAACAGTAACAGATGATCTTGGAGTTAAGAAAGATGTTTCGTCTTTTGTTGTTCCTGTTGGAGCAACAATAAATATGGATGGAACAGCTATTATGCAAGGCCTAGCCACCATGTTTATTGCCAGTACAGTTGGTATAGATTTAACCTTAATACAGTACGGACAAATCGTAGTATTGGCTATAGTAACTTCAATAGGAACCGCAGCTGTACCATCAGCCGGTACAGTAACTCTTGCTTTGATTCTTGGATCTCTTGGCCTACCTCTAGATGCAATTGGTTTAATACTAGCTGTTGATAGAATTCTAGATATGATTCGAACGGCAGTTAATGTTTGTGGGGATGCAGCTGTCTCATGTATTGTTGCTAAATCAGAAAATGAACTAGATTTATCAGTCTATAACTCAGAGTGATAAAGATTAATTTTAATTGTTTCTTTTATCTTGTAGACTTCGCCGCTGATAAATAGTTCTGAGCAAGTTTTTTTGATTTAAGGAGAAATAATGATAGAGAGTTATCTCGCCATACCCGCTTTGTTAGGCTTTGTGGGCCTTCTAGTTGCTCTGGGAATTTATGTTGTTGTCAGTAGGTATCCTGCAGGGAACGAAGCGGTAACTAAGATTGGTAATCAGATTCACTCAGGAGCCATGACGTTCATGCGCAGGGAGTACAGCTATTTGGTGCCTTTTGCAGCTGTAGTAATAACATTTGTTTATTTTTCAGGTTTAGGTCTTTATACGGCTATAGCTGTTTTCGCAGGCGCATTTTCTTCTGCAACTGCTGGTTGGCTTGGTATGTATTCAGCAACAAAAGCCAATGTGAGAACTGCAACTGCAGCTTCAGAATCGGGTGCTGAAACGGCTTTGTCTATAGCGTTTTATGGTGGAAGTATTATGGGCTTATGCGTAGCCTCGCTAGGCTTGATAGGCCTAGGCGGACTGTTTTATTTTATTAGTGCAGATCACCCTCATGCTATTGAAGGTTTTGGTATGGGCGCTTCTATAGTTGCTTTATTTTCTCGTGTCGGTGGAGGAATTTTTACTAAGAGTGCTGATGTAGGTGCAGATTTAGTAGGAAAACTAGAAGCAGGCATTCCCGAAGATGATCCAAGGAATCCAGGTGTAATAGCTGATAATGTTGGTGATAATGTTGGAGATATAGCTGGTATGGGTTCAGATATTTTTGAATCTTACTGCGGATCTATGATTGCTTGTATTGCCATAGCCGGTACTTTTTCAGTGGGAACGGGAAAGTCAGAAATGATGTTTTTGCCATTAGCCCTAGCGTCAATAGGTCTAATAGCCTCTATGGTAGGAATTATTATAGTAAGAGTATTTTCAAGTCTCTCTCCTGCTTCTGCTTTACGAACCGGAACAATCGGTGCTCCTATTGTTTTTATTGCAGCATCATACTTTCTAATAAATGCTCTTTTGCCTGAAACTAATAAATATATACCTATTAATGTTTGGCTAGCTGTATTGACTGGTGCAGTTGGAGGCATAGCAATTGGACTAATAACAGAATATTACACAGGCTCTACCCCGGTTGTAAAAATAGCGGAGTCAGCTCAAACAGGACCAGCAACAGTAATGATTACAGGTCTTTCTGTTGGTATGCAATCAGTTGTTTTACCAATAGGATCAATTGCCATAATAATTTACTTATCAACAACTCTATCAGGCATCTATGGTGTTGGTATAGCTGCTGTAGGGATGCTTTCTACTGTAGGCATAACAATGGCAATAGATGCATACGGTCCGGTAGCCGATAATGCAGGCGGCATTGCTGAGATGGCAGGAATGCCTCCAGAAACAAGAGAAATTACAGATGAATTAGATGAACAAGGAAATACAACAGCAGCAATTGGAAAAGGTTTTGCAATAGGAGCTGCTGCTCTAGCTGCACTGGCTATCATTTCAGCTTTTGTTGCAACTGTTTCTGCAGAGAGCGGCAAGCCTTTGGAATTACTTCTATCGGACTCTAGGGTTCTTGTAGGAATGTTCATAGGTGGTGCAATACCTTTTTTGGTTGCTTCAATAACCATGACTGCTGTAGGGGATGCTGCTTTTGAGATGATTAATGAAATCAGAAGACAATTCAAAGAAATTCCTGGTTTGTTAGAAGGAACTGCAGAACCAGATACAGAAAAGTGTGTAGATATTGCAACTACAGCTGCACTAAAGAAGATGCTTTTACCTGGAGTTATAGCAGTTGGTGCTCCTCCTTTAGTAGGCCTTACATTAGGTGCTCATACTCTTGGAGGAATGCTTGCAGGAGGATTGCTTTCTTGTGTTCTTATGGCTTTGTTTATGGCAAATGCTGGCGGAGCATGGGATAACGCAAAAAAATATATTGAAAAGGGGAATCTTGGAGGAAAAGGAACTGATACTCATGCTGCTGCAGTTGTGGGAGATACAGTTGGAGATCCTTTTAAAGACACATCTGGACCTTCTATGAACATTCTAATAAATGTTATGGCAATAGTTAGTCTTGTAATAGCACCTTTACTTTAATCAAGTTAATTCTTTA